>CAILAQ010000921.1 GCA_903832165.1 uncultured Bacteroidota bacterium
AGGGTATACGGCATACTCTTATGAAGGGCTGAAGGAGCGTATGCTGTTAGCCGGTGCCAGGGAATGCCTGGTAAAGCCATTTGATGCGAGGCAGTTGCTGATTGTCATCCGAAAGTATTTATTGATTGCGTGAAAAAGATACCGGCAATATTCTCATTTCTTCTTTTGATTACATCCGCTTGTGTCAATGATAACGAACAGGAGATGTTTCCTCACGTAATGATTCAGGATTCTCTCATCAAAGGCCAGATTGCCTGGTTTACGATGGATTCGACACTCGACGATAAGCTTATGAATGTTGATCCGTTGCGTTTCTGGGGAGATATAGAGCGAGGCAGGGATCATAACCGGCTCGACAGCGCCGCAGTGGTCCTGGATGGAGCGCATGATTATATGACCGGATTGATCGGAGTCTATGATACTCTCGCTATTTCACTCTGGTTTTTACCAATGCCAAATTATGCGCGTTCTTTCCTGTTTGATTACGGGATTGGACAATTCGCAGCCGGCATTGATGCAGTCACTTCAGCCACAATGCCCAGATTCAGGATGTTCATCCAGCAGGATACGGCCACGTGGTATTGGACAAATAACCTGGATTTCTATTTCTGGCATCATATGTACCTTGAGATCGGTGATTCAATTAATCCACCAAGGCTCTATGTTGATGGCTATATGCCTGATACGGTTTCAAGGCCCTGGAGAATGCATCCTGTTGCCGACCTCCTTTATTTTGGCAGGCCGTCAAACATACATTTAATGGATACTTTACTTTACAGGGGTTATATCGATGAGGTACGGATATTCAATAAGTTTCTGACAGAGGAGGAGATATTCAGTCTGTTTTGGGAAGGAAGGCCCGGCAAATGAAGATGCTGATAAAACAGTGGTTGATTATTCTGATTGCGGTGGCCGGGTTCCAGCAGGTACAGGCGCAAAACGACCTGCTTGATATGCTCGACGCAGAAATAAAGCCTTTAAGAACCCCGGTTGATGCTACTTTTAAATCTACCCGGATCATAAATTGCCATTCCATTGAACGCATGCAGGGGGGGGATCTGGAATTGCATGTTTCTCATCGCTTTGGATTGATCAACAGCGGATTCAAGAAATTTTTCGGATTAGATGAATCCAGCTCACATGTAAGCCTTGAATATGGGATAACTGACTGGATGGAAGTAGGATTAGGCAGGGCGACAGTGGATGAACAGTTCAATGGATTCGTCAAGTTCAGCCCCTTGCGGCAATCCAAAGGCAAATGGGCAATGCCCGTGAGCGCATCGCTATACCTGGCTGCAATCACCACAACACAGGATTACCCGGATCCTACCTGGGTGGTCGATGCCGTTCATCGAAGATCCTTTGTTGCTCAGGTACTCGTAGCCAGAAAGTTCGCACCCTGGCTGAGCCTTCAGGTTAGCCCCACATTTATTCACCGCAATATGGTTGCTACTCCGCTCGATCCGAACCGGCTCTTTGCATTAGGGATTGGCGGCAGGGTGAAGTTTACCCGTCGGGCCGCAATTTCCTTTGAATATTTCTGGCTGAAGGACCGGGCACTTCTTACCGGACCGGTGAGATTTAATCCGTTGAGTATTGGTATTGATATTGAAACAGGAAGCCATGTATTTCAGATATTCGTAAGCAATTCTTTCCATATTCTTGAAAATGGATTCATAGGCGAAACCACAGGTTCATGGAAAAGCAGCGGGCTGCATGTTGGATTTAATGTTTCGCGTGTGTTTACAGTAATCAGAAAGAAAGTATGAAAGCAGCCACTCTTGTAATCGTCCTTTTAACCTTTATACTGCCGGTTAAAGCTCAGGATACGCTTTGGTTTTCGCGCACCGGGCATGTCTATTTTATCTCGCATACGGATATTATTGATATCGATGCGCATAATTATCAAACCGGATCCTTTCTGAATATCAGCAGTGGCGAGATTGCCTTTACTCTCCTGATGAAATCTTTTAAATTTACCTTGCCACTTGCAGAGGAGCACTTTAATGAAAATTATGTGGAGGCTGAGAAATTTCCGAAGGCGACTTTTAAAGGAAAGATTCTGAATTTTGATCCGCTGAAACTAACTCCCGAAACAGAGTATAAAGTGATAGTTGAGGGTGATCTTACGATACACGGAATTACATCGCGGATCAGGGAGGAGGGGGTGCTGCGCAAATCGGGCAATGAAATCAAGGCAGTATCGAAGTTCATTATTAAACTGGATACTTATAAAATCGAGGTGCCAAACATTGTAGCCGACCGGGTGGCTGCAGAGATACCGATTGATATCAATATAACTTACGAGCCGTATAAGAAATCCTCCGTGAAATGAAGAATTTTTTTCATCGTTACTGGTTGTGGATGGCGGCAGCAGCTCTCTTGCTGACGGGAGCAATAATATGGCTTGTATTCCCTCCTTATGGTAATCTTGCCAGTGAGGTTTCCGAGGGAAGCTTTACCACCGAAGAATTATTCAGAGAGTTTACCGGAGATCCAACCGGCACTTCATTGCGCCTGTCAGGAAAGGTTATTATACTTGAGGGCAAGGTGGCCGCCACAGACAAGGGGTACATTATTCTCGGCCAGGAAATGGTGTTGATCAGGTGTATCTTCAGAAAAACAATTTACGACCGTAAACCTAATCTGGCAGTTGGCGACAGCGTAACGCTTAAGTGTGTCTGCCGGGGATTAAACCTAATGGAAGTGCTGGTAACTGATTGCATATCAATTAATAAAGTATCCCGATAATTGAATTTTACTACTGCCTTGCTTGTCTGGTACGACCAGAATGCCCGTGAATTGCCCTGGAGAGGAAGCCGGAATCCTTATGTTATCTGGGTTTCGGAGATAATTTTTCAGCAAACAAGGATTGACCAGGGTACCAGTTATTTTCTTCGGTTTGTTGAGCGATTTCCTGATCTCAAATCATTGGCGGCTGCAGAGGAAGATGAAGTTCTTCGGTTATGGCAGGGACTCGGATACTATTCCAGGGCACGTAATATGCTTTTTACCGCACGTCATATCTGTGAGAACCTCGGCGGTACCTTTCCGTCTGAATTTAAATCAATCAGGAGCCTTAAGGGGATAGGAGATTATACGGCATCCTGCATTGCATCAATATGCTTTGGCCAGGTACATGCCGCAGTGGATGGAAATGTTTATCGCGTGCTCTCGAGACTATTCGGGGAGAAAGCAGCAATTGACAGCTCCAGGGGGCAGGTCCTGTTTAAAAAGCTTGCTCAGGGATTGATCAGTCATGACAGGCCAGGCGATTTCAACGAAGCCGTTATGGACCTTGGGGCGATGGTATGCAAGCCGAGGAACCCTGTATGCATGGTTTGCCCGGTGAGCCGCTTGTGCAAGGCTTATGCGATGAACATGCAGGTAGAGTTGCCGGTTAAGGCGCCGTCCATAAAAAAGTCTGCTTCAGTTATGAACTATGTACTTATCAGGCAGGAGAATGGGATTGTCATTCAAAAGCGCAGGGGAAAAGGCATCTGGAATGGATTATATGAACTTCCGATAGTGGCCGGTGATAAGGGTAATGACGAACTGGTGGCAGAATGCCGGACCCTCTATGGTATCACCGTTGAAAGCCTTAAAGAAATCCGGAGGATAAAGCATGTTTTAACACATGCTGAACTGGATATCAGATTTTATGCAGTGGAGGCGAGCTCTTCAGCCACTCACTCCGGTAAAAGTCTCTTGTTTGTGCCAACGGATAGAATCAAGGAATACCCTTTCCCCAAGCCGCTGGTCGATTTTATTGATAGCCTTGATGAGTGCTAAGGTTTCTCCTTCAGATATTTATCGAGCCAGTCGAAAAATTCCCGTTGCCATAAGATGCCATTTTGCGGGGAGAGTACCCAGTGATTTTCCTCCGGGAAAATCAGCAGCCGGGCAGGAACGTTTTTCAGGCGGGCAGCATCAAAAGCCTGCAAGCCCTGTGTGTAGGAAATCCGGTAATCTTTTTCGCCATGGATTATGAGTATCGGGGTATCCCATTTATCAACAAACTTGTGCGGGGAGCTGGCAAAACTTCTTTGTGCAACCAGATTGGTGCTATCCCAGTATGGACCCCCCATATCCCAGTTGGCAAACCACATTTCTTCGGTCTCGAGATAATTGGCCTCAAGGTTAAACATCCCGTCATGGGCGATAAAAGCCTTAAATCTTCCCTGATGATGACCGGCCAGCCAATATACGCTGAATCCGCCATAAGAGGCTCCAACGGCTCCGAGCCTGTTTTTGTCAACGTACGGTTCCGAAGCGACTGTATCTATAGCCGAGAAGTAATCAAGCATATTCTGGCCTCCGTAGTCTCCGGAGATCTGCTCCAGCCACTCCCTGCCGAATCCTGGTAAGCCGCGGCGGTTAGGAGCAACAATAATGTACCCTTTGGCTGCCATCATCTGGAAATTCCAGCGATAAGACCAGAACTGGCTGACTGTATTCTGAGGTCCGCCTTCGCAGAACAGCAGTGTGGGATACTTTCTTGAAGGATCGAATCCTGGAGGATAGATGATCCAAACCTTCATGCTTTTCTGATCCGTGGTGTTTACCCATCTCGATTCTACCCGTCCGATAGCCAGCTGGTCAAGCAAAGGCTTATTCACGAAGGAAATTTCTTCTGCTTCCCCTGAAGCTGGGTCTACCCGGTAAATTTCATCGGGCTTCGACATGGATTGCCGGACTGCGATCAGCCGGTTCCCGGCAGGAAGTATTAAATTGTAATTATGGATTCCCGTAGTAATCCTGGTAATATCCTTGATGTCGGTATTGTAGCGGTATATCTCATCAGTAGCCTGATAATCTGATATGAAATAGATGGATTTGCTGTCGTCAGTCCAGGCCAGGGATGCTGCATTCTGATCAAAAGTTGACGTTACATCAGTTTTCGAACCTGTTTGAATATCAAGAAGAAAAAGTCTGTTTTTATCGGCTTCATACCCATCTCTTTCCATGCTCTCCCAGGCCAGATACCGGCCATTCGGCGAAAAAACCGGATTAATATCGTAACCCATCATTCCTTCTGTCAGATTGGAGGTTGTTCCTGTATTCACGTCATACTGAAAGAGGTCGGAATTGGTTGACAGGGCATATTCCTTTCCGAACTTCTTTCTGCAGGTATAAACAAGCTTTGTGCCATCGGGCGACCAGGTAATCTGCTCCATGCCTCCATTTGGTTTCAACGGCGATTCCCAGGGCTGGCCTTCCATAATATCAATGATAGAAGCCAGCTTGCCTTTAACTACTTGTGCTACAAAAACATGAGTAAATGTTTCCACCCATTCATCCCAGTGGCGGTACATAATGTCATCATATGCGCGGGCATTTGCTTTAGTAAGGTCAGGGTACTTATCAGTCAGGTTAGCTTTCACTTTGACTTCTTTAATAAAGGCAACGTGCTTTTGATCCGGTGAATAATTAAATCCGGATATGCCGTCACTTACATCCGAAATCCGCCTTCTCCTTGATCCATCGGGATTCATTTCCCACAGCTGCGTGGTGCCGGATTCACTGCTGAGGAATCCGATTTTTTGTCCGTCGGGTCTCCAGACCTCCCCGTTTTCTTTAACAGCGGTATTCGTAATAGCTTTCGCAGCGCCTCCGCTTACCGGCAGAACATACAAATCGCGAAAGCTTTTATTCTGAACGATGTTGTAATAGGTTGTCCCAAACAGGATCTGAGTGCGGTCGGGCGAAAGCTGAACATTACTGATCCGGCCGAGGGACCACAGAACTTCCGGGGTCATCCTGTCAGATGCCAAACGCAGGTTCTCCGGGCGGTAACCGGCCAGCGACGACTTTTTACATCCGAAGGCAATAACGATCAGGAACAAAGGGATCAAGCGGATCAACCTGTTCATGGCTATCATTTTTTTAAAGGTTTTCCATCGACAATACGGTTAAGCCCTTTTATTGCCAGGGGGAAATTCGGTTCAAGCTCCATGGCCTTCTGATAGTCGGCTTTAGCCTTCGAAAGCTGGCCGTCGAGCTCGTAGCTGAATCCCCTGTTATACCAGGCATCGGCATATTTCGGATTCCAGTGAATGGCCTTACTGAACCATTCTGCTGCCCCGGCGAAATTTCTTTTATAAACCATCTCTATATAACCGCGGTTATAATATGGGTCGGCAAGGGTGCTGTCGATAGCTGAGCTTATGTATTCATATTCCTGATGTGCCTCATCGAGCCTGTTGTGCTCCTGGTAAAAGAGACCTAGCAGGTAATGGGCCTCGTACATTTTTGGCTGCAGGTCGACAGCTGATTTCAGGTACTGAACAGCGAGCTCATTTCCCTGAATTGAGTATACCTTACCAATTTGAATATAGGCTGCATAATAATCAGGATCTTTATCAATAGCTACCTGAAAATTCCTTATTGAACCAGTAGTGTCGCTGTTTTCGAGCGCAATAAGACCCTGAAGAAAGTAAGTCTGGGCCAGGTCGTCGTTGATGGGAATTACCTCTTTCAGAACGAGTCTTGCCTGGCCGTATTCTTTGAGGTAAAGGTGAATCTCTGCAAGTTTTAGCAGAACATCCGTGTTCGACGGATATCTTTTCAGGCATATATTCAGGCCTTTTTTAGCACTGTTAGTCTGCCCGTTGAAGATGTAATATTCTGCCTGGCTGATATAATAAGCAGGAATCAGCGAGTCCATTCTAAGGGCAATTGTTATATCATTGAGGGCCTGGGAGTAGTTTTTCTTTTCGGCATAGACTTTCGCCCGCCTGGCAAACAGGTCCGGACTTTTCGGATTATCGCGGATCAACTTGTCGAGTACCAGTAGATTTGACGAGTCAGTCAATGCAAGAGCGGATTTTGAGTCGTCCGGTGTTTTGATTTTAATTTTGCCGGTATTGCAGGCGGTAAAAGACACTGCTGCAATGAAGAAAAAGAAAAGAGCCGTCGGAAGGACGGCTCCTTTATTAAATTTTAGCATTTTGAAGAGCTTCTTTGATTTTAACCGTTATTTCCTGGGCGAGTTCCATATTGTCATCCAGAAGTGATTTTACAGAATCGCGGCCCTGTCCCAGCTTTGTTTCACCATAGGAGAACCATGATCCGGACTTCTTAATGATGTTGAAGTCAACACCCAGATCGATCACTTCACCTATTCTGGAAATCCCTGCACCAAAAACCATATCGAATTCGGCTTTCTTGAATGGTGGGGCCACTTTATTTTTTACAATTTTCACACGGGTACGGCTGCCGGTTATCTCCTCGCCATCCTTAATCTGACCGATTTTTCTAACATCGATTCTCATGGAGGCATAGAATTTCAAGGCATTACCTCCTGTTGTTGTTTCAGGATTGCCAAACATTACCCCGATTTTTTCGCGGAGCTGGTTGATAAAGATCACGCAGGTTTTTGTTTTGCTGATGCTGCCGGTCAGTTTTCTCAGAGCTTGCGACATGAGCCTTGCCTGGAGGCCCATTTTTGAATCGCCCATTTCGCCTTCGATTTCGGATTTGGGTGTAAGTGCTGCCACTGAGTCGATTACGACAATATCGATTGCGCCTGAACGGATCAGGTGATCGGCAATTTCAAGAGCCTGCTCACCGTTATCAGGTTGGGATACGAGCAGGTTAACCACATCTACTCCCAGCTTTTCGGCGTAATAGCGGTCGAAAGCATGTTCCGCATCGATAAAAGCAGCTATACCGCCTTCTTTCTGTGATTCCGCGATTGCGTGAAGCGCCAGGGTCGTTTTACCGGAAGATTCTGGTCCGAAAATTTCAATAACTCTTCCTTTCGGATATCCACCAACTCCTGTAGCGACATCAATACCGATCGACCCGGACGGGATCGTTGGAATGTCCTCGATAGCATCTCCACCCATTCGCATGATAGTGCCCTTGCCGTAACTCTTCTCTAATTTCTCGATAGTGAGTTGCAATGCCTTCTGTTTTTCTTTCTGGATTGAATTGTCTTTTTCCATTTGAGATTTTAATTAGCTGGTAGTATAGATGCACAAAACATACAAAAATGGAGAAATAGGATCATTTTTCTATCTCTTCCAAAACTTGTTGTGCATGATTCTTGGTATTTACCTTGTCGATTATCTTCGCAATCCGGCCCTGCTCATCGATTACAAAGGTTGTTCTGAGAATTCCCATGAATTGCCTGCCCATGAATTTTTTCTCGCCCCAAACTCCGTAAGCCATCAAAATAGATTTGTCTGTATCGGATACAAGGGAAAAGGGCAGGTTGAATTTTGCGATAAAACCTTCATGTGATTTGGCCGAATCCGCGCTGACCCCTACCACCTCAAAACCCCTGCTGCGCAATTCTTCATATCCGTCGCGCAGGCTGCATGCTTCAAGAGTGCAACCCGGGGTATTGTCCCTGGGGTAAAAATAGAGTATTACTTTTTTACCCAGATAATCAGTCAGATTGCGTGTTGTGCCATCATTACCGGTGAATGTAAAACCCGGTGCCGGGTCGCCTGTTTTGAGCTTGTCCATGATAAGGGGTATTGTCTTTAAAGTACAAATATATTAACTAATTCGGGTTGAGTTTCTCCGGCTTTTGGAAGTTTATTAACAGTTGGCTGACGAATTGTGAATAAAATTCTCTAATTTGGCCTTCCCTAAAAATAATGTTGATGGGACAGGATATTACAAAACACAACCCTGATTCGCTGAATCTGACCAATCTCAGTTCGGGAGACGAGTGCCTTCTTGTACTGCATAACGATGACTTTAATACATTTGCTTTCGTAATTGAGTCCCTGATAGCGGTTTGCGGTCACGATCCGGTTCAGGCTGAACAATGTGCCCTGATTACGCATCATCAGGGCGAATGCGATATCAAAAGGGGCGAAGTGGCTGCCATAAAGCCAATGCAGCAAGGTTTGCTTTATCGAGGCTTGCTTGTGACTATCGAATAATTGATTTCCGTATATATTTTTGGATAATGCGGTAAAATTTTTACTTTTGCCGCGCTTCTTTGGAGAGATGGGTGAGTGGCTGAAACC
>CAILAQ010000922.1 GCA_903832165.1 uncultured Bacteroidota bacterium
CTCGAGTTTTTTGCTCCAAACCTGATCCTTGATCAGTATGAAGGCTTCATGAGCAGCCTTGTGCCCTAATAAAGCATCTTCATAATTCTCGATGGGTCCGATAACAAAATCGATATTGCTCGATTTCATATCCATCCAGGCAATATCACTGGCAAAATATTCATCGGATAAAAGAGCCGCCGAACGTAATTCCAGATATTTCTTCAAACCCTCGTTTTCAGCCAGTGAAGCAGCTTTCAAGAGAAGGTCCGAGATCTTACCAATCTGCTCAGCAAAGAATTTATGGTAAGGAATGGTGTAAAGACTTCCATTTCTTTCCCTTCTGACCATGGTATACAGACTCATTTTATCCTTAATCTGTAAAGCGTTGAATTCCTCTTTGGTCATGTCTGCAGGATAAAACTGAGCTCCTGCCGGCTTAGTTCCGAATCCGCTTACAAATGCTTTATCTTCATTCAGCCTTTCCCAGGGGCCATAATTGATTCTCAGAAATTTCTGTTTGTTTGAATCAGAATATTTTGCAAATAACTCCTCTTTATCCCCATAGGTTTCCTGCCAGAAAATATCGTCAATTATTTCTGCCGCTTGTATTAACAGAGGCAGTAGTTTTTTTTCATTGGCTGATAATCCACTGAGGTCGCTGGTAAGGGGGAAGGAAGCATAGCCTTTTAGTTTTTCTGCAATTGGATCAGCTGCGCCGGAATTTGGTTTTTTGGTCTGGCACGATATACACATAAGGATTGTTAAGCAAATGGTAATCAGGATAAAACCTTTAGTTTTCATATTTCAAAAGAATATTATTTATCTACATCGTCCACTTTAAACTGGAAACCAAGACGTTTGCCGGTTTGTTGCTTTGCGTCAGAAATGTTCTGATGTATCTGGCCTACCGAAATAAGCTTGACAGCATCATAAGGAGGAACGAGGAGATCGAAATCAAGGCAATACTGTACAGAGGCCTTTACAATTTCACGGATATAATGCTGATCTAATACATTTGCTCCCAGAGTTGTATAATTGAATCCCGACTGACGTTTTCCCTGAACGAAAAAGTGATTGTTTTTATTGATAAAAATCCTTGCCACAAGGTATCCAAGATCCTCGGAACGATTGTATTTAAAAGAATCGGCCAGGAAATTATAAAGGTTGATCACTCCTGAATAACTTGCCGATGCATCTTCCTTAATGTAATCTGTTTTCCAGATTTCATGATCACGGTCGAACTGAAAAATATTTGAATGCATACTGAAGATCAGGAGATCACCTGCAACTTTCAGTTCAGCGGCAAATTCGCCGTGATCGCTGAAAGAAAGCTGAATTCTCGGATCACGATTGGCAAGTTTTCCGTTCAGGTCCTCTGTTATCCTGAATAGCTCCTGTTTGAGCAATTTGAAACCGGCACATGTATTGTCAAAAATTTGCTGCTTCAGCATTGATTTGCTGGTAAGCGTGGAGATGATTTTTTCTTCAGATGCGCCTTTTTTCATAATTCCGGAATTAGTATGAACGTGCAAAAATCACTCTGCGGACAGATGGTTTACCAGTACGTACGCAAAGTCCGTCTTCTGCTACAGAATCCAAAGGTATACAACGAATGGTTGCCTTGGTTTCGTCCTGAATCATTTTTTCCGTAACAGGATCACCGTCCCAGTGAGCGGAAATAAATCCGCCCTTTTCTATCTGGATAAGAAAATCTTCCCAGGTATCCACTTTAAATGTATTCTGGGACCTGTAATTGAATGCCTTATTATAGATGGCCGTCTGCATTTCATCCAGCAGCGCAGGAATAACGGTAGTGAGCATGTCCAGGGATACAACTTCTTTTGTCAGCGTATCCCGTCGGGCGATTTCTACGGTCCCATTCTCCATATCCCTGGGTCCGATAGCCAACCTGAGCGGAACGCCTTTTAACTCATATTCGGCAAATTTCCATCCTGGTTTATGAGTATCCCTGTCGTCAACCTTTACGGTTATTCCAAGTTTCTTTAACGAATCCTTGATGGCATGGGCACGCTCCCTCGTTGCAGCGTACTCTTCAGGAGTTTTGTATATCGGGATTATAACTACCTGCTGCGGAGCGAGTTTAGGGGGTAAAACCAATCCGTTATCGTCGGAGTGTGCCATTACCAGCGCTCCCATCAGGCGGGTTGAAACGCCCCAGGAAGTTGCCCATACATATTCCTCACGACCTTCGCGGGATGCATATTTAACATCGAATGCCTTCGCGAAATTCTGTCCGAGAAAATGGGAAGTCCCTGCCTGCAATGCTTTTCCGTCCTGCATAAGGGCCTCAATGCAATAAGTATCAAGAGCACCTGCAAACTTCTCAGAATCGGTTTTGAGCCCTTTTAGAACCGGTA
>CAILAQ010000923.1 GCA_903832165.1 uncultured Bacteroidota bacterium
AGATAGCAAAACAAAATAATTATTTTTGGAGAATCCCATGACTAAAAAAACCGACCGCATCTCCGGCAAAATCGTCGATAAAAAAACCCGCTCAGGAATTCCGGGGCTTCGTGTCGAGGCAATGGATGACTATCTCATATTCGAGTACCTGGTCGGCAACGCTGCAACCGACGCAGAAGGGAAGTTTCTGATCGCATTGAATGAATCATATTTCACTGAGATATTTCTGAAGCGAAGTCCAAATCTGTTCTTCAAAATCTACAAAAACGGCGAGCTTGCATATAGCACCCGCAATTGGACCCTTTGGAATGTAAGTACCGCTGAACTTGATGTCGTCATCGAGATCGGTTTATCGCCCTGCGAGCATGAGTGCCACCCAACTAAACCCCTGCTGCGTGTTTACGGCATCGTGCGTAACGAATTCGGCGAGCCGTTGGCCAGTTTTCTGGTAAAGGCATTCGACGTTCCAGATAGTGGGAATGAATCAAAAAACATTTTACTCGGAGAAACACATTCGGATCAAACTGGCCGGTATCAGATTGAATTCAGTGAAGCCCTTTACAAAAAAACCGCTGCCGGACGCGATGGGCCCAATTTGCTGGTAAACGTTTATGACCCAAAAGGCGTAAAGATCGGGCAATCCAGGCTAGTTAATAACGCAGGACGTGTAACCGAACTGAATGTGGAGGTCAACACTGTTCGATATCGTGTTTATGGCACCGTTCTCGATGGGCAGGGTGCCCCGCTGAAAAATCATACCGTTCGTGCATTTGATCGTGATCTTCGTTCGGAGGAAACACTAGGTAATAAACAAACAGACGAAACCGGATTCTACGAAATCAAATACACCCCTGCACAATTTCAGCGTTCCGAAAAGGGACTGGCAGACCTGATTGTTCGTGTTTACGACGAACATGCTAACGAAATGATTTCTTCCGAAACCATTTTTAATGCGAAACCGGAAACCATGGTGAATCTCAGCCTGCCAGGCGCCGATCCACGCGGTCTGCCAGAGTTCGATAATCTGGTGCGTGTACTCACGCCCCTGCTGGGTAGTTTGCCTCAACATGAGCTGACAAATCCTCATATTGCTTTCCTGGCCGCTGAAACCGGTATCGATTCCCGTCACATTCTGTGGCTGGCTGAAAGCGCCCGCCGCCATGTCGAAGCCCCGATTATTGACCAATTCGTATATTACGGGCTATTCCGCCAGAATCTGCCTACTGCACTGGATGAGCTACTGGCGCAGGAATTACCGATACTACGCGATGCGCTGGAAAAATCTTCGCAAAGTCATATCATCAGACTCCTGTCAAGCGATGAGATAGACGCGATTATAGCCAAATTTCATAGGCTACAAGCAGACCACGCCACTGAGCCCGGCGATACCGAGACTTCCTCGCTGGGTGATTTACTGCGCACTGTGCTGACTGACGCAGAGAGTATCCGGGCTGTCGCCCAGTTGTATATCACCCATAACAACCGTGTCTCGGCTGAATTCTTTACCGACCTTACAAGCTTGAATCTATTTAGTTCGCAGAAACTGACCGACATTCGCCTGGCTTTGCAACTCGGTGAGCTGACTGGTATCTTCCTGCCGTTAGTGCGTGAACTGCAATCCATGGCTAACACTGATCAACTGTATGCGCCTACCGGCGATTTATCACCGTATGTCCGGTTGACGCTGGAAGACTGGAAGGGGGTGCTGCTTCGCAAACAATCCAATGGCGAGATCATTGGTGCGCCATCCACTGTGGAAGGGGAAGATACAGAAGCAAAGATAGTCAATTACGCTATCAGTCTGAGCGAACAATTAGAAGGCGCATTTCCATCAACTACGATCATCAGACGGATCGAAGCTGACTCGGGTTCAGGCAGCCCCTTCGCGGACACTCACGCGGATATGATGACTTTTTTTGCTACCAATCCTAGTTTCGATCTGGGTAGGCTGCCTCTCGATATCTATTTAGCCACCGACAAAGACGTAAAACTTGCCGGTGTCGAGAATAGGGAGACATTCATGATAACGGTCAAAGCACTGCAGCGCGTTGTCAGGTTAACACCCAACTATCAGGCTATACAAATGTTCATGACTGATGGTTTGCATTCTGCACAAGCCATAGTTGCTTTGGGTCAATATTATTTTATCAATCAATACGCGACTTCTCTGGGGGGTGAAAAAAAGGCATTATCTGTCTATGTAACGGCACAGTTCATTCAGAACACCGCCATGGCCGTGTACATGAAACACTCCCCTACCTTTCAATCGCCCTTACCTTATGTTATGGGCGGGCAACCTATATCCATCCGGAATGAATCGTTCAAACAGGATCAAGCACAGGTGCGAGCGCTTCCAGATTGGACGGCATTGTTTGGATCGCTAGCCTTATGTGAATGCCGGCATTGCCGGTCACTCTACAGTCCTGCGGCATATCTGGTGGATATCCTTAATTTTATCAAAAAAGTCCCTTCGTCGAGCGTAGAAATCACAGCCCTTGATATTCTGATGCAACAGCGGCCGGATATCGGGCATATCGAGCTAACCTGTAACAACAGCAACACCCCGATGCCCTATGTGGATTTGGTCAATGAAATTCTTGAAGCCAAGGTCGCTCCTCAGGAATTGACACTGAATTGGGATGAAGCAATTGTAGAGAGTCTCGATCTACAAATCATTGATGATAGTTTG
>CAILAQ010000924.1 GCA_903832165.1 uncultured Bacteroidota bacterium
ATTATAAATTCTTTATTGCCGGAAACACGTTCCAGCAACTCCTCAATTTGGATAGGATTACTCATATCTCAGCTCTCAAGTCTTAGTTGAGTAAGTTTTTCAATAATTAAAAAAAGTTCTTTTGGCTTAAATGGTTTTGTAATATAGTCATCCATCCCAAAACTCAATGCTGTATCTATATCATTTTTCATCGCATTGGCCGATAAGGCTACTACAGGTATCGGCTTCAGGCCTTTCATTGATTCGATTTCCCTGATTTTCTTCGTTGCATCCATTCCGTCCATTTCAGGCATCTGTATATCCATCAGTACCAGATCATATGATTTTAATTGAAACATGTCAACTGCTTCCTGTCCATTAACCGCACAGTCAACATTCCAGTTCCTGAGCTGTATCAGACCAACTGCAAGTTTTGTGTTTATGGGATTATCCTCAGCAAGAAGTATTTGCAGGGAACGGCCAGCGGGAGTTGCAACAGAATCCTGCTGATCGGTTGAAGAATCTTTATGGTTCAGATCGGTCGGCTCATTCAATGCTGCACGGATATTCCTTGGAAACAGTGGCTTTCTGAGGATGGAAAATAGTCCGCGGGCCAGCATTTCATCTTTATTGATGCTGACAGTTCCCGGTGCCATAACAATAACCGGAATATTTTTCGTGATTTTCAAAGCCCTGGGCAATTCGTCAGCCAGCAGTTCATTCTTGCTTGTGCGTATTTCCGAATCAATAATTATTAGTTTTTCCTCAGTAATGGAATCAATGAGCTCGTCAATATCGATCACAGGCGTCACCATGATTTTGTACTCCATAGGAAGGGAATCCAAAACTGCCCGGATGGACTCATCGCTTTTGCCGCTCTTGTCAATGATGAGGACCGGAGAGTAATCTCCTGTTTTATCCCTGACCTCTTCAGCCGGAATCTGAGGTTCAGCATACTGTTTAAATGGTATGCTCAAACTAAACGCTGATCCTTTTCCAAGTATGCTTTCAACATGGATTTCACCCTGCATCAGATCCAGTAATTTTTTAGTTATGCTCAACCCAAGTCCGGTGCCTCCATACTTTCGGTTAATGGATGTTTCGGCCTGCTCAAATGACTGAAAAATATTGTTGAGCTTATTTGCCGCAATGCCGATGCCGGTATCTGAAACGCTGATGTCGATAATTACTTTATTCTCGATAACCGATCTGAAAATCGCAACTATACGGATTTCGCCCTTTTCAGTGAATTTGTAAGCATTAGATACAAGGTTGAGCATAACCTGCCTGAATCGTGTGGGATCGCCTACCACCTGATCAGGGATGCGCGGATCAATTTTGCAGATCAGCTCAAGATTCTTTTCATGGATTTTTATGGAAAGCATTCTCACAACCCTTTCAACAACTTCCATCGGATTAAAGGATATAGTTTCCAGTTCAACCCGCTCCGCTTCAATTTTCGATAAATCGAGTATTTCATTAAGTATTTCAAGCAGCGATTCTCCGGATTGTCTGATCAACTCAAACCGTTCTTTTTGCTGAGGGTTAGCAGTTTCAAGCAAGGCCAGATCAGCCATGCCGATAATTCCGTTCAAAGGGGTCCTGATTTCATGACTCATGTTTGCCAGAAACTCACTTTTCGCCCTGCTTGCCTCCTCTGCAGAATCCCTTGCTCTTTCCGCTGCCTGCCATGCTTCGCGGATACTTTCTTCATTAAATCTCAGCTTCTTTCTTGATTCAATCAATTCTGAAATGGTCATTTCAAGTTTGCGCGTAATGTTCTCAAGCGTTTGCTTTTGCTGATGAAGATCGATGAACACCCTGACTTTTGATCTCAGAATCTCAGGCTCAATCGGCTTGAATAAATAGTCAACGGCTCCTGATTCATATCCCTGAAAGATATTCCTCTTTTCTTTGCTGATCGCAGTCACGAAAATGATCGGGATATGCCTGGTCCGTGAACTACCCCTGATAAGCTCCGCAGTTTCAAATCCATTCATTCCCGGCATCTGGACATCAAGCAGGATCAGGGCAACTTCCTGCTCAAGGAGAATTCCCAATGCTTCGTTGCCTGATCTGGCTGAAATGATAAATAATTCGGGACTTTCCAGTAAAGCTTCCATTGCGAAGAGGTTTTCCTCGTGATCATCTACGATCAGGATTTTGACCGGTGTACTTTCATTCATACCTTTAAGAATCTTCAGGTTCTTTGCGACCATCTAAATTAGTCAAAAAAATAGTGATACCGGTATTTATACTACTTTCGCAGGGCCAAAATAATCAATTGCAGCATGGGAGGTATAATCGGTTGGATATCAGAAAATTGGATAGAATTGGTAGCTGCAATCGTAAGTGTAACCTATGTAATTCTCTCCATAAAACAGATAATCTGGCTTTGGCTGTTCGGCATTTTGTCGGCAATTCTTTATGCATGGGTTTATGCACATAGCGGCTTCTATGCCGGAATGGCTCTACAGGGATATTATGCAGTGATCAGTGTTTATGGCTGGATTCACTGGTCGTCAAAATCAGGAAAACAGGAAGGCGGCACTTCAAAAGAATTGCCGGTCATACGCATGGAGAGAAAGCTGCTGGTCATCCTGATTGTAATCTGGCTGTTGCTATGGCAATTGATAGGCTGGATTCTATTTAAATTTACAGATTCAACCATTCCTTTCTGGGATGCATTTACGGCAGCTGGCGGGATAGTTGCAACCTGGATGCTTACCCGAAAGATTTTAGAACAATGGCTCTTCTGGATATTCATTGACTTATTGTCCATCGGATTGTATATTTGGCAGGAACTTTATGCCACCACTATTTTGTTTTTGATTTATACCATTATGGCTGTTTTGGGTTATCGTCAATGGAAAAAAGCATGGGAAACAGCGGTTTAAAAAAGGTCTTTTTTATTACCGGAGCTGAATCAACCGGGAAGAGCACCCTTACCGGAGAGCTGGCTAACCACTATAATGCCATTGGTGTAGCTGAGTACGCACGTACCTATCTGGAAAATCTGGATCATCATTACGAATATTCAGATGTTGAAGCTATCGCCCGTCGTCAGATCGAGCTGATCATTCAGCACCGATCCGGTCCGATGGTCTTTTTTGACACCTGCCTGATTAATCTGAAAGTTTGGTTTCGTGAAGTATATAATACAGTACCGGACTGGCTCGAAGATACAATTCCGGGTGCGGGGCAGGGGATTTACCTGATCTGTCAGCCTGATCTTCCGTGGGAGTTTGATCCGTTTCGTGAAAATCCCCATCGCCGGGAATATTTATCGGATCAGTATGAGCAGGAACTGAAAGCGGCAGGTTTTACCTATTTTCGGGTTTTCGGACTCGGCGAAAAGAGAATACAGAATGCAATTGAAATTGTTAACCGGATCATATGTTAGACGAACATTTTTACATGGTGGCCAAAACCTTTCAGGGACTTGAAGAGGTGCTGGCACAGGAAATACGGGGACTTGGAGTGCAGGATATTGAAATTCTTAACCGCGCCGTTCGGTTCAAAGGGGATTTAAAAAGCCTTTATGCGGCTAACTACCGGCTCCGCACCGCTCTCAAAGTGCTGGTTGAGGTGGAAACTTTCCCGGCAAAAAATGATATCGAACTGTATCAGGGAATTCAGAAAATCGATTGGGTTAGATTTCTCGAACCCGCAATGTCACTGGCAGTTGAATGTGTGCTCTTTTCAGACCATTTTTCCCATAGCCAGTTTATTGCACAGAGAACCAAGGATGCCGTTGTCGATCAGTTTCGCGACCGGACAGGAAAGCGCCCCAGTGTCGATCGTGAAAATCCTGATCTTCTGATATCTATACATATCCAGGATACCAGGGTAACAGTACTTCTGGATAGCTCCGGCACCTCCCTTCATCGCAGGGGGTATCGATCCCAGCTTCACCAGGCTCCGGTAAATGAGGTTTTGGCTGCAGGGCTGCTCATGCTGGCAGGTTGGACCGGTAAAGGCAACCTTTTTGATCCGATGTGCGGTTCTGGAACATTCCTTATCGAGGGGGCCATGATTGCCATGAATATACCACCTGGCACCTTTCGCCAGAACTTCGGTTTCGAAAAATGGAAAAACTTTAACCCTGATTTATTTACGGAAGTTGCTGATCAGGTTGAGGAAAATGTCAATTTTAAATATAAAATTGTGGGTTCTGATAAGTCAGCCAAATCGCTCCTCCTGGCACGCGAATCCATTCACCGGACATTCCTTGATAAGAAAATTGAACTTGAACATGAGTCGATCGAGGACTTTGTTCCACCACCCGGGGGCGGCCTTATGATCACCAATCCTCCTTATGATGAGAGAATAAAAGTGGAG
>CAILAQ010000925.1 GCA_903832165.1 uncultured Bacteroidota bacterium
CAACATTGATCACGGATGGATGATGGAATTTCTGCGTAAGCACACCACCAAGCGGTCATCCACACGAAGAGCATGAAACAATCGGTGTTTGTACTGGACAAATTGAGAAAGCGGCTGAAGGAGTATGGTCTGGAACTCAACGAAGAGAAAACGAAGATCGTACACTGCAACAAGCCGTCACGGAACCAGAGTACCCCTCCGGATATCCCGGTCAGTGTATCGGTTTATGAACTGGCGGCCATTCTGGCACCGAAACTCCGTGGCTGAATATCCGGCTCGCCAGATGGGTTGCCTGCAAATACAAGCTCACCAGCAGGTGGGCCAGTTTTGTATGGTTAATCCGTTTAAGCAAAATGCAACCAACGTTGTTTGAACATTGGAAATATGGATGGTTACCTTAAGATTGTTACGAAGAACCGTATGATGGGAGACTGTCAAGTACGGTTCTGAGAGAGGCTGGGGCTGAAATGCCCCGGCCTACTCGACATTCTGAATGCTGAAGTTGCAGATCCAAGTGTGCACTGAAGTTCAAAGACCCCCTTGATCGTGTAATTTCAAAATTCAAAACTGGTTTTGGTCTTTATTTATTGGTCTTCAATTGAAATGGCTAGTCAGTCATGAACTTCCAACTGATCCCGGAATAACCAAAACTGGTATTTTTCGTCTGGCGGACAGAACTTTGACCGGCCTTAAGTTCAAGTTCCTGAATTGAGTATTCCCCTTTTTCAAAATCGAAGCTTTTCCCATCATCATTATACAAGTTGTAATGGCCATCGGCTTTGCCGTAAACCCTTACAATTAATGGCATATCTGTTTTCCATTCCGATGTTTGGCGGATAGGGGATATCATTGGGATCAGTCCACCATCACGAACAAACAGAGGGATTTTTTCCAATCCGGCGGTAATGTTAATTGTTCCTTCGCCTGCGAGTATTCCGGTATAGAAATCGAACCATTTGCCAGGAGGCAGGATCACTTTTCGTTCTGTATCGCCTTTAAAGAAAGGAGCTACGAGAATATTATCACCAACCATATACTGGTCTTTAATTTCTCCTGTTGCCGGAAATCCATCTGCAAGTTGCATCGCACGGAATGGAGGTTTGCCTTCGAAATAGTATTGGGCAAAAGTTGAGTAGAGGTAGGGCAGGAGTTGCATCCGGAGAAAGGCAACATCCTGGCAGGCCCTGTAAACATCCGGAAACGACCAGGGTTTGGTTCCATCGGCCCAGGCATTGATCATCGCCATTGGGGAGAAGCAGACGGTTTGCATACGGCGCACCCACTCTTCGGATGAACCGCTGGCCCTGACTTCAGGTTCCCAGAGGATTCCGGAAAAGCTGGCGTTAACGAGTGCATTGATGAAGTCTTTATGGCTGTAGTTGTCATTATAAATAGCATACGGATAGGAAACTGATCCTGCATTAGCGGCGCGGCTGAGTCCGTAGGTGCGTTCATTTTTTTCCCGGTAGATTTCATCCATCAGGGTCATCATTTGAAGTCCATAGGTCTGGCGCATCTGTTCCCCGTCGCGGCCGGAAGGAAATATTGCACCATCGGGCCAGAGCCAGGAATCGAATCCATCGATTTCATCAATTTTAAAACCACTTGCGCCGATATTCAGCTGGTTTTTCACCAGATGGTCCTGCATTATTTTACGTGCTTCAGGGATGGTGTAATCGGCAACAGTGCCGCACCACACTGTGTGCGAACCGGTAAAGTCTTTCAGTTTTTTATCAAGTGTCCCGCCGGGACTGTGATAGGGGTTCATCCAAAGGTTTAAGTGAATTCCTTTTGACCCCATTTCGCGGATAAAGTTTTCCGGTTTCGGGAACCTTAGCGAATCCCATTCAAAGGTACATGGATATGATTTGCTGTGCCATCCGGGTTCGAGTCCGACCACATCAAGCGGAAAATGGTTTTCGTCGAATCCTGCTGTCTCTTTTCGGATATCCTCCTCACTATAAAGCGTTGGAGTTCTCTGCCAGAATCCGAGTCCCCATTTTGGGGGGATGATGCCGCCCCCGCAGTATAAATTGAAACGTTGCACTACCTCCATCAGGTTTTTACCCGTAAACAGGATGATTTCAACGCCAGCCTCAGGGATAACCATTTCGATATTATCGGAATAAGGTTGTGCATCCCAGGCCCGGTCGGAATTCCGATCACGTGCCACCGGCGGATTTTTACTGTCCTTTCTGACTGCAGATCCAACGGATACATCAATATAGCGTGCTGCATTTACGAGAACGCCATATCCTTTGCTTGAGATAAAGAAGGGCACTGGAGCATGGGTACGTCCGTTATCCTCACTCCCATAATGATCAACATGAAGGCGAAAAATTCTGCCTCGCTGGGTCACAGATTTAAAATTCAATCCGAATCCATAGATCTGTTCCTCTTTGTCCAATGGAAATTTAAGGCAGGTCCGGCCATTAATTATGGATGCCTCAATGTTTTTTAAATCGATAGGAACAGGAGCATCGCCAAGCGATTTTATAGCTTCAGCACGCGGTTCCCGGTTTGCTACAGACAACAGGTTAAAAGCAGGTGGATTGCCTGGTCGGGCAACGTAGGTTCCGGAATAGGTTTTGTTCCAATTGATTGGTTGGTTCAGTGAGTTCCCTTGCTGTTTACCTGATTGACAGGCGGATAGCGTTGCGAGTGTGAGGAGCAGGAGGAAGGATCGGGCTAACATAGTTGTCGGGTATGGGGTATGGGGTATGGGGTATCAGGTATCGGGTATCAGGTATCAGGTGTGACAATGCCTGAATAGCATTGACCGTTTTATTACAAATTAAACATATTGATGATGATGTTGAACTGTTGAAGTTGGGAAATAACTCGGAGAGTTATTC
>CAILAQ010000926.1 GCA_903832165.1 uncultured Bacteroidota bacterium
CCATTCACCGGCTGAGTCCTTGGAATAAAGTTCCAGACTATGCCAAAGGTTGCCAAACTCATCAAAATCCATTTCCAAATTAAAATCGTCCATCCAGGTTTGTGTACTCAGATTATAAGTAAAACACTGCCATAAGGATTCATATCCAAAGGCGTTATAAGTGTGCGTATTTCTGGTGTTTGGGATCCATGTTCTGCTAACGCTGCTCCAGGTATAAATCAGGTCTTCCGTCAGATTACTTTTCGAATCGTAGGTATTGATGGTTTTATCCTGAGCTATCCAGTTGCTGAGCTCAGTCTTCCAACTGTAATTTACCACCTGGATCTGCTTACCAAGACTGTCATAGGTAGTTTCGCTCTTACTGCTTGGTAACCAGATGCTCGTATTATCTGACCATTGATACACCGATAAAGTCAATGGGTTTCCACCCGAATCGAAGGTCTTTAATTGTTTTGATCTTAGCTGTTCCTGATTTAAGGAATCCAGCCCATAATGGAGGCTCAATGTATCATTCCCAAGCGCGTCATAAAAAGTAACTGCTTTGCTCTCCAATCTCCATGGTTCATTTTCAAGTTTCCGGGCAAATCTTGCCTCCAGGCTTGGTTTACCATTGGCATGATAGGAAACAGTATCCTTGAACCAAAAGAATTCACCATCCGGGGTATAGCTGGAATAGATAAAAGCCTGAATCAGCCTGCCTTTAGAATCGTAAGTATATCTTTCAGTATCATTAATTTTCCAGCCAGATATCGTATCATAATCCTGCCAAACGAGAGAGTCCATTTTTTGCTTGAAAACGGCGGTTGATTTCAATGCCGTCCGGCCTTTGTTGGCCTGGCATTGAATCCGGCTGCCAAAAGGCAGGATTGATTTTTGCTGTCCGCTCAAATTGAATGAGAGTGCAAGGCCAATGGCCAAAAGAATAAAATTCCGAATCATGTGGTGGTTGTTTAAGGAGGCATAAAGGTATGAATAACCGACAAATCAGGGGATTTTATCTGAGAAGTTTTTGACGAACGAACAATCTGCCCTTTTCTGGTCAGCCTCAGCCACTTTCCTACTTTGCTCTCAGATATTGCCTTGGCCACGCGACATCCTCATCAAGAAGTTTTGCTGCGTGTAATGCAAAGTTGGGATCCCGAAGCGATTCTCTCGCTATAAGGATAAGATCGGCCTGGCCTTTTTGCAGAATATCCTCAGCCTGGCGGCCATCGGTGATTAATCCCACAGCGGCAGTCAGGATATTCGCTTCAGCTCTGATGCGTTCAGCAAAGGGCACCTGATATCCGGGACCAAGCGGAATTTTCTGGTAGGGCACCAACCCCCCTGATGAGCTGTCGATCATATCAACTCCATTATTTCTCAGTATGGATGCCAGCTGTACTGCTTCATCAATATCCCAGCCATTCTCAGCCCAATCGGTAGCTGATATGCGCACAAACAAAGGAAGGTTATCAGGCCACACCGTTTTAATTTCTTTTAAAATCTCCAGCAAAAGGCGAATTCTGTTTTCGAAGCTGCCGCCATAGCTGTCCGTACGATGGTTGCTGAGCGGCGAAAGGAACTGGTGTACCAGATAGCCATGGGCTGCATGAATTTCGATCAATTTGTAGCCCGCTTTCAGGGCACGACCGGCAGCCGTTCTGAAATCGGAAATTACTTTTCGGATTCCTTCCTGATCAAGTGCCCGGGGCTCCTCAAAATCGGGAGAAAAAGCAATTGCCGACGGGGCAACCGTTGCCATGAACCCTTTGCGTCCGGCATGTGCCAGCTGAACGCCGGCTACTGCACCCTCCTGATGGATAAAGGATGTAATCCGACCGAGCATCCGGATATGCTCTTCCATATAAAATCCAAGATCCCCGGCGGATATCCGGCCTTCCTCAGAAACAGCAGTTGCTTCCTGAATGATCAATCCTGCGCCACCTAACGCACGGCTTCCGTAATGCACCAGGTGCCAGTCGTTTGCAAATCCGTCAACTGCGGAATACATGCACATTGGTGAAATAACGATGCGATTCTTAAAGACAATATCTTTAATTTTCAGGGGCGAGAAGAGTAGTGACATCCGGTGATATGGTTTGTTTAATAATTTATGATTTCAGCGGACAAAAGTGAATCCGATCGAGGTTCCGTGGCCTAATCCATAACCCAGACTGATATTCAGCAAGGCCAGAGGCTCAATATTCCTTGAAGCTGCCAGCGGACCCGAATCGACTGCGTCGAAGCCCAGTTTGCTGATCAGTGCGGCTACTTCAGATTTGGCATCCTTATTATCGCCCGCATAAAAAACGGAGATGGTATTTCCCTTTATAATAGGATTTTGCGATGCAAATATCGACGCAAAAATGGTATTGAATGCTTTCACGACTTTTGTTTCCGGAACAATCTTCGCGATTTCCTCGGCCGCTGAGGTCGTAAACCCCAGGGCGAGCCCACTGTAATCTGCTGTCAGGGCGTTGGTGGGATCAATCAGTATCTTTCCCTGAAGCAGGGGTTTTAATTCTGCCAGTAATTCTAAAGCTGCACCATACGGCACTGCTAAAAGCACCATGCCGGCTTCTTTTACTGCATCAATAATGCTTGCTGACCGGGAATTGTGGCCGGCTGCTTCAGCCGCTTCCTGCGCATGCTGTAAATTTCTTGCTGAGAAGATAACTTCATATCCCGACACGGCTGCCCATGCACCGATGGATTTTCCAATGTTCCCTGAACCAATAACTGCTAATTTCATTTTGTTTTTTTTATGTTACAAAGATACAACAGGCTTTATTTTCGGTGGTATCAGTTTTCGGAAGGATGGTTGTAATCTTTGTACGACGATCATGTATAAAATTATTATTTTTGAGAGATGGATCATGGAAAATAAAACCTGAATGATTAATTTTTTCGAAGGGATCTTCAACTCTTTTTATAAAAACCTGATAGCCGGTGATGCCTATCTGATCGTTTTGAAGGGACTTTGGGTAACCATCTTAATTTCTTTTCTGGGACTTTTATTCGGTACTATTTTAGGTGCAGTCTTATGCTTTTTAAGAATATCGAAAATAAAGATCCTGAAAAAAACCTCGCAGTTCATTATTGCCGTTTTAAGGGGAAGTCCGGTGCTGCTGCTATTGATGCTTCTTTATTACGTGGCCTTTGCCAACAGCCGGATCGATGCCGTTATCATAGCCGTGATTGCCTTTTCCCTCAACAGCGGGGCCCATATTGCAGAAGTGATGCGCTCGGCAGTGGAGGCTGTGGATCATAAGCAGCTGGAAGCGGCACGGATGCTGGGTTTTTCCAAATCGAAAGCTTTTTTTGCCATTACATTGCCCCAGGCAGCAATCATTGCGAAACCTGTTTATCAAAGTGCCGTTGTTAATCTGATCCAATGGACATCGGTTGTGGGTTATGTAACGATTACCGATCTTACCCGAACGGTAAACAACATCGGGGCACGAACGGGCGATCCCTTCTTTGCCCTGTTCTTCGGCATCCTGATTTATCTGGGATTATCTTATCTGGTTTATTCATTGTTTTCCATTGGTGAAAAGCGAAGCGAATTAAAATGATCAAAATAGCAGGATTAACCAAAAGGTTTGGAAATCTGGTTGTTTTTGAAAACATCCATACGCACATCAAAAAGGGTGAATGCATCGCACTGATTGGTCCTTCGGGTGCCGGCAAGAGCGTATTTTTTCGCTCTCTGGCCATGCTTGAAATACCAGACAGCGGAAGCATATTCATTAACGGAACTGATATTACGAAAAAGGAGGTGAACCTGAATCATGTGCGTGAGAAAATGGGCATGGTTTACCAGGGATTCCATCTTTTTTCGCACCTGAACATCCTTGATAACATAACCCTCGCTCCTGTACTGGTTAAAAAGCAGGATAAAAAAGCGGCAGAAAAAAAAGCCATGGAACTGCTTTCGCTGGTTGGGTTAACCGATAAGGCCGGCAATTTTCCTCATGAGCTTTCCGGCGGCCAGCAGCAAAGGATCGCCATCGCAAGGTGCCTGGCCATGGAACCGGAGATCATGCTGTTCGATGAGCCTACTTCGGCGCTCGACCCCACGATGACCGGCGAGGTGCTGGCGATAATCCGAAAATTAACCAAGATGGGGCTGACCATGGTGATCATCACACACGAAATGAAATTTGCCAGGGATGTTTCCGACAGGGTATTTTACATGGATGAAGGTGGAATTTATGAAGAAGGTACGCCCGGGGAAATTTTTGACCATCCGAAAAAGGAAAAAACCAAGACTTTTATCAGAAAACTGAAAATATTTAATTACGAAATAGTGTCCAAAGGATTTGATCTGGTGGCGATGAATGCCCGGATTGAAACCTTTTGCCAGAAATATAACCTGGATTCAAAACAGGTTTATTATATCCAGCTTTTTCTGGAAGAGCTGATCGTTGAAATATTCAGCCATTGTTATGAAAGCTCGAATCCGGAAATATATATAACGATAGAATATTCAGACGAAAGCAACGGAATATCTATCTGTATAAATTACAAGGCAGCAGAATTTAATCCCTTCGAAAACAGTGATGACGAAATCGACCATTTAGGGGTGACGCTCATCAATAAAATGGCAAAGAAAATAGAATATTTGTATGAACCCGGGTTAAACTCGGTCAACATTAACCTATAGGACCACCTCATAGCGCCCATCTGCCATAACCCTCGCCCTGGGCTGCGACTTAGTCAGATTGAACAAATCATATCCCTTCTTGAGATCAGTCCATAAGCTTACTTTGTCCTTATTCTTACTGTAACCCGATACCAGCGTGTTGTATTTTTTGTCGTCCAGCCGGGCCGGAAAAATGGTTATACCGATCTGTTCCTGACCGCCGTTATAAGCCTCAACAACATACACATATAATTCCTTGATCTTTTCGTCAGTAATTGCAATGCATCCCGATGAGATGCAGGATCCGTGTATGAAAATCTGATTTCCGAGATGGCCCCGAACACCCCTGATGCTGTCGGAGGCATTCGGATAATTAATCTCGATCGATAAATAATACTTGCTGTAAGGATTGAGGCGGGACAGATGGTAATATCCTTCCGGAACCTGCAAGTCATGAGATCGTCTTTTTGGACCGATGGTGCCTGATATATCGCAAATAGGGAATTCTTTGACCAGGGTAAAAGCGGTGTCGGTGATGTTTTTTGCCCACAGCTCAACTTTTTTTTTCGGTTTTGAAGGCGCGGAGGTAAATCCGCAGTTATTCCGTGAAATGGAGTGTTCTGCGAGTGTTTTGTCGATAGTTTTAGATTTTTCAATATATGCCTGCCTTACCCTGGTATAGGTCATTTGCTCCACTCTGAATGAGCTTGGAGTAATTCCGAAATTCGATA
>CAILAQ010000927.1 GCA_903832165.1 uncultured Bacteroidota bacterium
ACTTCCTGAATGTTGCTGACGATCTTTTCGTAGTAATGATCTTTGGCAGCGACCACAATCACCGGAAGATTATCGTCAACCAGAGCGATAGGGCCGTGTTTCATTTCACCTGCAGCATATCCTTCTGCATGGATGTATGATATTTCTTTCAGCTTCAGCGCACCTTCCAGCGCTACAGGGAAAAGGTAACCACGCCCCAGATAAAGTGCATTGATGGCATCTTTGTATTTGGCTGCAACGTCTTTAATGTGCGGATGTTTTACGAGTATGGATTTAACTTTTTCAGGAATTTCAGCTAATTCCCGGATCAGTTCGATGTACAATTCGGAAGAAATATTTCCCTTTTCCTTCGCCAGTTTGAGGGCAAGAAGCGTGATGACAGTCACCTGTGCTGAGAAAGCTTTGGTTGATGCCACGCCAATTTCGACTCCGGCATGCGTATAAACACCTCCATCGGTTTCGCGTGCAATGCTCGATCCAACCACGTTGCAAATTCCCAGAATGGTAGCGCCTTTGTCTTTAGCCATGCGCAAGGCAGCCAGTGTGTCTGCTGTTTCGCCGCTCTGACTGATGGCGATCACCACGTCATCGCTGTTCAGGATAGGATTTCGGTAACGAAATTCCGAAGCATATTCCACTTCAACCGGAATCCGTGCATATTCTTCAATCAGGTATTCACCAACCAATGCTGCATGCCAGGAAGTTCCACAACCGATAATGATGATTCTCCGGGCATTTAATAAT
Organism: uncultured Bacteroidota bacterium; assembly: GCA_903832165.1. GTDB lineage: Bacteria > Bacteroidota > Bacteroidia > Bacteroidales > UBA12481 > UBA12481. Next base: position 745 of record CAILAQ010000927.1, read on the forward strand.
TTGGGGAAAACATCCAGCAATCCGCCCAGCACAATGTCTGTATGTTCAGGATTGATGCGTCCACGGAAAGTATCTTCAATAGTTTTTGGCTGTTCGAAGATTTCTTTAAGCATGAAGTGATCAAAATCGCCTTTTTCCAGATCACCGATACTCATGTCAACTTTGGTGATTTTAAAAGCAACCGGATTATTTTGAACAGTTTTCAGGGTCAGACTGTCGCTGTTGATAATCGCCACATCGTGGTCGTTCAGGTAAATGACACTGTCGGTATAATTAACAATCGGCGTAGCGTCGGAAGCGATAAAATATTCGCCGTTGCCAATTCCGATGACCAAAGGACTTCCCTTGCGGGCTGCAATCAGCTGATTTTTTTCGTTTTTACAGATTACCGCAATTCCGTAGGCTCCAACTACTTTTGAAAGAGCCAGACGAACCGCAATTTCGGCGCTTGCCTCATCAGCATTCAGGTAAAAATATTCGATGAGGTTGACCAGAACTTCAGTATCAGTATCCGATTGAAAGGTATATCCCTTTTTCAGGAGGTCTGATTTAAGTTCCGCGTAGTTTTCGATAATCCCGTTGTGAACCAGCACAAAGTCACCGTTCATGGAGGTGTGCGGGTGGGCATTCCGGTCGTTTGGTTCACCGTGAGTTGCCCATCGGGTATGCCCGATTCCGATGTTTCCACTGATGTCTTTTCCTGAAACATATTTCTCAAGATCCGAAACCCGGCCTTTGCATTTATAAACCTCGAGTGAGTCGTTATAAAGAGCCAGACCGGCTGAGTCATATCCCCGGTATTCGAGTCGTTGAAGACCTTGAATCAGAATGGGATAAGCATTTTTATTCCCAATGTAACCTACAATTCCACACATGCGATTTTAGTTTAAGTGATCGAAAAGGGGGAACTATTGAATTTTTGAATAAGTAATTTCC
>CAILAQ010000928.1 GCA_903832165.1 uncultured Bacteroidota bacterium
CCCAGGGAGTACCAGGCAAGTTTATTTTGGTCATGGATTGCTTTCTTGCATTGTGCCTCGCTAAGTTCGTAAATGCTATTAACCCCGTACGATTTGTACCATTGGGCTTTGCATTTATAGGGCTGTGAAAAAGTGAAAATAACCCAAAGAACTAATAGGAAAGGTAACTTTTTCATAGAGTAGGGTTTCTGTGATTGGTTCATAACTGTCGACCTTCATTCTTCTCTAATGTTATTCGCCACGATACTGGTCTGTGCATGTGTATTTCCCGCATGAAAGCTGCCGTTATTAGAATAACAGCCATGTTTTCAGATTGTTATGAAAGAAAAGTATGATTTATTTTTGTTTTATCAAAGTATTTTCTAATAACTTTACACTTGATCGATTCTTTCGGGAATCGGTTTTAAAAGAGCTGCCCGGTAAATCCTAACCTGAAAAATAATAAAGTACCAATAAGTGTGAGTCAGAATTAACAATTAATCTGAATCATAAAATGAGGAACACATTGGTTGGTTTCTGGCTGGCCTTCATGATGATGCCAGTTTGCCTTGGACAGAATTTTAAACGTCCATTTCAACAGGACATTATAGTTCAGGACACTGCTTCCTGCAAGGGAACTGCTGTCGTGATAACGGGAGCGGCTTCCCGAATCGCTCAGGAAGCTGCGTTGCTGGAACAATTATATTTAAACGGCTGGCTTAGTGATGTTACTTTTATTTCCGGAGCCAGTTCAGGTGCGCTGAATGCTGTGGGGCTAAATGCCATTCTAAGCGGGAAAACCACTTGGGAGCAGTATAAACAGATACTGTTCGGAGTCACCAGTAGCCAGGTTTATGAACAGAGTGATCAGAAATTTCCATTCAACACGCAACCATTACGAATCTTATTGACCAGGATCGTAAGGGATTCCATGGGCTATTCTGTCGTCGGCGATCTGCCTATCCCTTCTGCGATTTCTGCAACAAGGACTGAATTGATACCTTATCAAATGAAAACGATGAGGTTCAGCAACAGGTTAATAAATGCAGAAAGCAATCCTCTTTATGATCTTATCGATTTACTGATGGCTTCAACAGCCATTCCTTTAGTTTTCCCTTCGGTAAAAAATCGTGATTCTTACGATTTCCCAATGGGCACTTTCATAGATGGCGGTGTTTCCGATGATCGTATTCCGTTTGAAGCAGTGATTGAAAATGCAAAGCGAACCGGAGTTGAACCTGCAAAACTGGTTATCGTGAGCCGCAAAAGTAATTCGGCTGATCATATTCGGGATGAGCTCAGTTATATTGGAATAAAGGACTCGAAACGGATTGTGAAGATGGGCAAGCGATTGAATTACTATGGAAAAGATGCTTTCATTAAAAGGCTGAAGGAGCTGCAAATGGTAAATCCGGGTCTTGCCCTGCGGACTTATATTTACATACCTGATTTCAAAGAAGATTTCCCCCTTCTGAATTTCGATACGATGGAAGACCAATATAATTTAACAACGGTATGGGCCAGACAAAACCAACCAATACTTCTTTCTGAATTCGTAATAAGGAATCAATTGCAAAAAAATAAAATAGCTCACAAATGAATTTAATTCTTTAGAATCGTTTCATGCCCACAACTTTATCATTCCATATTAATCGCCACGATACAATGAATCCAATAATTGCCAATGCTGTGAAAACACTCAAAAATTCATTCTCTGGCGAACCTTGGAGGACTGGTCAATCAGCCTGCATTTCCCGTTAGAGAGCGAAACCCTAAACAAAATTCCCTTTAATATACTCCTGGAATCTTTCTTTATATTGATCGCTGACAGGTATATACACTTTGCCGTCGAAAACAATCCGGTTCCTGTCAATCACTGAAATCTTTGCAAGATTAACGATAAACGAGCGGTGAACCCGCATGAACCGGTCGGATGGCAGCTGCTCTTCCATACTGCTCAGGCTCAGCTGCGTCATCACCTGTTTACTGTTACCCAATTGAATTTTAATATACTCATGCTGACTTTCGATGTATTCTATGTCATCAAGGTTAATCCGGATGAGCTTGTATTCTGATTTAACGAAGAGGTGATTTGCAGTTGTTCTGACACTTTCCAATTGGCCTTTAGCTTTCAGGTCAATAAGATCTTTTACCTTGTTAGCCGCTTTTAAAAAATTGGGGAAGGTGATCGGCTTTAATAAATAATCTATGGCTTCCACCTGAAATCCATCAACCGCATATTCGCTGTAGGCTGTTGTGAAAACAATATAAGGTTTGTTTGTCAGTGATTTTACAAACTCCATTCCGTTGATATCAGGCATGTTAATATCGACAAACATCAGTTGAATATCCTTTTCACCCAGCACACTCATAGCCTCTGATGCACTCCGGCATTCAGCAACCAATTCCAGGAAAGGAACTTTCTGGATGTACCCGGCTATTTTTTTTACCGCTAAAGGCTCATCGTCGATGGCCAGGCATGATATCTTCATAATGCTCATAATGTTCTCAATGGAATTTTCAGGTTAATCTCAAATTCATTTTCGCGATCAAATATATTCAATTGAAAATCATCTTCATACAATAGCTTTAAGCTATCTTTTATGTTATCCAGACCAATTCCGGAATATTCTCCCTGCAAATTTGAAGTGATTTTATGTTTGCTGTTTTTGACAACACAGCTCAGCGAAGTATTATCAAATTGGAGTTCAAAATGGATGTACGACTTCAACGGATAACTAACCCCATGTTTAAACGCATTTTCAATCAACGAGATAAATAGCATCGGGGGTATTTTAATATCAGGAATCCGTTCAGGGATCACTGTCGTAACCTCAACTTCATCCGAATGACGGAGTTGCATCAAGGAAATAAAACTGTGAATAAAATCAATTTCTTTGTTGAGCTCGATCGTGCTTTGAGCCGAATCATACAGCAAATAGCGCATAAGGGTTGAAAGCCTTTCAATCGCATCCTGCGCCTTGTGCGTATCCGTTTCAATAAGCGTATGTATGTTATTCAGTGTATTCATGAAAAAATGCGGGCTGACCTGATGCCTCAGTAAAGCCAGGTTAGTTTTGAGTTGTTCTTTCTCAGCGTCTTTTCGCAATTTTTGTTCGCTCCGCCATTTGTATTCCAGTTCCAGAGCTGTGCTGCTGCCAATGATGAGAAAGCCTGCAATCAGATTGTTAAGAATTCCACCCATAATTGATTGTAGGTTAAATGGTGGATTCTGCAGATAATCCGGGTGAGGATTGCCCAGGTCAGGAGGCGGAGGATTCCCCGTTAAAGGATGAAGGGTAAAATTCACTAATGCAACCACAGATATCATAACAATTACAATTGCAGCATACTGCGATCGTTTATTGTTGAACAGGAATTTAGGCACGAGTAC
>CAILAQ010000929.1 GCA_903832165.1 uncultured Bacteroidota bacterium
ATACCAGTGATTATTTTTTATCAGGAAGAAGTGAAACATGGCTGGCCGTTGGGGCGGCAATTTTCGCTGCCAACATCGGTTCCGAACATTTGGTAGGACTTGCAGGTGCCGGTGCTGAGAGCGGAATGGCGATGGCCCACTGGGAAATGCACGGATGGCTTATCCTGATCCTGGGCTGGGTTTTTGTTCCGTTCTATGCTCATAGCAGAGTGTTTACCATGCCTGAGTTCCTATATAAAAGGTTCAATAAAAATACCAGCTCAACATTATCCATTATCACGCTAATCAGTTATGTCCTCACAAAAGTATCAGTGACGGCCTTTACCGGCGGAATTTTTCTCTCGTCTGTAATCGGCATTAATTTCTGGTACGGAGCGATCGGACTGGTGCTTCTGACCGGGATTTTCACGGTGCTCGCAGGTATGAAGGGGATCATGACGATATCCGTTATCCAGACGCCTATTCTTATCCTCGGTGCTATTATTATTCTGGTACTGGGACTGCTGAAAGTTGGTGGAGGTGGGATCCTTGAGGGATGGCATGAAGTAGTGAAACAAGCCGGTGGTAATATGCACCTGATTCATACTAAGGGAGATCCCTGGTACGATAAATTCCCGGGTGTCGGAGTTATTTTCGGTGCCGCGATCATTGGTTTCTGGTACTGGTGCACCGATCAGCATATCGTTCAGCGTGCTCTGGCCGCTAAAAACCTGACACAGGCACGCAGAGGTTCAATCTTTGCCGGCTACCTTAAGATATTACCTGTTTTCATGTTCCTCATTCCTGGAATGATTGCAGCAGCCCTGAATGCCAAGGCACAGGCTAACGGACAAACCTTGTTCTCCGATAATAATGAGGCTTACGGATACCTGGTCAGCTCTCTCCTGCCGATCGGTGTTAAAGGTATCGTGGTGGTAGGTTTCATTGCCGCACTGATGACCTCACTGGCAGCGCATTTCAACTCTTCAGCGACTCTTTTCACTATCGATTTTTATAAGAACTACAAGCCTGAAGCCTCTGAGCACAGACTGGTATGGGTGGGCCGCATTGCAACCATCACGGTTGTTGTTCTTGGTCTGATCTGGATTCCGATAATGAAGAGCCTCGGAAGTGTGCTCTATGAATACCTGCAGAATGTTCAGTCACTGATCGCTCCCGCGATTGCCGCAGTATTTCTGCTCGGCGTATTTAACCGCAAAATCACACCCAAGGCCGGTCAGTGGGGATTGCTCGTGGGATTCCTGGTGGGCATGTTCCGCCTCGGTCTGATGATCTTTGATCCGGGAACCAGCATGAGCCCCGAAACTCATAAGATGGTTACTGATCCGTCATTGAGACACGGTTTATTCCTTATTCTTGATTTCAACTGGTTGCACTTCTGCATATTCCTGTTCTTCCTTACGATGGCAGTGATGGCAGTGGTGAGCACGTTCACGGAAAAAGCGACCGCTGAGCAGCTTCAGGGAATTACCTATTTCTCGCAATCACCTGAGCAGATTGCCGAAACACGCAGCAGCTGGAGTAAGTGGGATGTCGTGAATACCGTGGTTGTTCTCGGTATTTGTATCGCCTTCTATGTTTATTTCTGGTAAACCGGTCAGGCAGATATAGTTTTCATTGCCTTAACGATTTGCTGCTTAACCAGGTTGTTGATTTCCTCTGGCTTCATGCCTTGCGGATTGATTGCCGGCAAAAACTCAACGGTGATTTTTTCACCTTTTCTGATGCGCCCATTACCGGATCCCATAGCTTTATAGGCTCCGGTAAGGGCGATTGGAACAATCGGGATATTCAATTCCGAACTCAGAATAGCATAGGTTTTCTTGAAGTCTCCCAGCTTTCCGGTCTTCGTTCTGGTTCCCTCCGGGAAAATCAGAATCTTTTTGTTCTGTTTCACCACTTCGGCCATCTTCATGATCGAACCCTTGAGATCCTTCGATAAGTCCATAATAATCACGTTATTATGTCGGGCCAGGTATTTGCGGATCCAGCTTTTTGCATGGTCTTTCTTGGCATACGTAAAGGTGTCCTTCAGGGTTTTCTTATCCAGATAGGAGAGTATCAGGAAGGCATCCAGTTTGGTTTCATGGTTCGGCGCCAGGAAACAGGGTCCCTCAGGAATGTTTTCCAATCCTTTGACTCCAAACTTGAAATAGAGTCTGAAAAAGCCTCTGACAGATGAAACTATCAGATGAAGAAGGATAGAAGCGGTAGGCAAAATTACTTTCGACTCTTCTTTCAGATCGCCGGACCAGCTGGACTGGTGCTCCGTTTTATAAAAAAGTTTGTTGCTGCTGATATACTCTGAGATTTTGCGGACCGAGGGAAACTTGAGGAGCTGGTCGGTTTCCATCTTTATGCCGAAGCTCTTCTCGATGTAGTCAATCAATCCTAACTTGCCCAAAGAGTCGAGCGATATGTCGAATTCGAGATTGTGATCTGGAAGAACGTCCATGTCTACCTGACTTTCGATATATGATTTTATCGCCTTGTATTCAGGGGTTTGCGGTGCGTCTTCGGAAGTTATTTTATTCTCTTTCATTTCGAGAAGCTCGGCAAACTTGAACCGTTGCAACTTTGACAGGCGCGTACGGGGCAATTCCGTTTTAACCAGCGTGAACTGCATAATCCGCTTGTAGGAACTCATCTCGGCATTAAACGGAGAGATCACCTTCTCCCTGAAATATTGCGTGATGTCATCAATATTGTTTTCTGTCAGCCAGGTATAGTCAGGCAGAATTACTGCATGAATCATCTCGTTGTGCATGAACACACCGGCTTCTTTAATCGCTGCAGAATATCCGTCGAGCTTCATTTCAACTTCAACCGGATTGATATTTTTGCCGTTTGGCAGCACAATAATTTCCTTCTTGCGCCCGGTGATATACAGAAAACCATCTTTATCCAGATATCCGAGGTCGCCGGTATAGAGCCATCCATCCACAACAACCTCAGCAGTTTCTTCGGGACGGTTGTAATACCCTTTCATAATAGAGGGTCCTTTGGCTACGATTTCCCCATCGCGTATCTCTACTTTCAGGCCCGGCAGCGCTTCACCGGTTGATCCTATTTTCACCCGGCCGGGCCGCGGGAAGGTAATCATCGGTGCCGCCTCCGTCATTCCAAACCCTTCAAGGATATCGAATCCGATTCCGTAAAAGAAGGTTCCCACTTCCTTATTCAGTGCAGCTCCACCTGCTATCATGAATTGCAGATGTCCGCCGAAGCCCTGGTGAACTTTCTTAAACACGATTTTTCCCAGTTTCCGGCTTTTTGTTGCCAGAACAATCTTGAGCAAAGTGCGACCAACCGAGCTGACGTCGATTTTTGCCTTGATTCCGCGGTACATCAGTTCATATAACCTTGGTACACCAAGAAAAACTCCGATTTGGTTGTCGGCAAAAGTTTTCATAAGGTCGGCCGATTGCATGGATGGAGCAATTGCAATGGTGCAACCTACAAACAGCGGGGTCATCATCGAGCCAACTAATGGGAAAACGTGATGAAGAGGAAGGAATATCATCACTTCACGATCCTGAAGAAAGATGTTGCAGCCAATTACCGCGGCCATATTTTCGTGAATATTCTGATAGGAAAGCATCACTCCTTTCGGACTGCCTGTAGTTCCTGAAGTGTAAATGATTACCGCAGTAATCTCGTTATTCTCTGGTTCCATCCATTGACTTTCGGGTACATTTTCGTCACGGGTGATCTCCTCAAACACGACAATCCTTGGTTTATTTTTGATTTTAAGACCAACCTTTTCATAAGCTTCTTTAAGGGCTGAGCTGATGAAAATAATTTCGGGCTCACAATCGTCGATGATATAGGCAACATCCTCCGCCGAAGCCAGAAAATCGATAGGAACAGCAATACTCCCGTTCTGCAGAGCTGCATAATAAGCGTAGATCCAGGCAGGCGAATTCTCTGCATAAATAGCAACCTTCTGATATCCCTTGCCTTCAAAAAGCAGTGCAAACTGTTGTACACGCTTCAGAAGCTCGCTGTATGTTACATCGCCCTGGCTGGTAATCAGCGCCTTTTTATCGGGATACGAACGGTTTATTATGGCTTTCATTAACACAGGTATTTAGATATGTAAAGTAACGAATTCCCGTTCGATAAAGTTTGCTGACCTTAAGAATCGGGATTTTGTATATTTAGTACCTTAAAGAAGTCAAAAAAATGGATAGAACACTTACAACACGAATTATTCGATCAGCTTTCGGATATGTTGTTTTTGCCACACTGTTTCTGCCGGCCGGAGGTTGGGCACAAAAAGAATCAGTCCGCACCTGGTCGCAGTTCCGGGGTCCAAATGGAAGCGGGGTTTATGAAACCACGAATCTTCCAAAAGAGGTGGGGCCGGATATCAATGTTATCTGGAAAAAAGTTATCCCAAGCGGGTATTCTTCACCAGTAATGAATGATAAGTATCTTTTTATCACGGGAATAGAGGATGATAAGCTGCTCACAATATGTTTGAACCGGCTGAGCGGAGAAACCATCTGGCAAAGGGAGGCACCAAGGCCACGAAAGCAGCCGATTGACAACCGTAACAATTCAGCTTCCCCGTCGCCTGTTATCGATGAAAAAAACGTTTATGTTTTCTTCCCGGATTTTGGCCTGCTGGCTTATGATTTTCAGGGGCAGGAGCTATGGAAACTCCCGCTGGGGCCATTTACCAACGTTTATGGCATGGGCGCATCGCCAATGGTAGCAGGTGATAAGGTGGTGCTGGCTTGTGATCAGACATACGGATCCTTTATCATTGCTGCTGATAAACTCACTGGCAGGGTGGTTTGGAAAACAGACCGGCCCGAAGCAATAAGCGGCCACAGTACGCCTATCCTTTACCAGCCGAAGGTTGGAGAGCTTCAGGTAATTGTTCCGGGCTCATTTCTGCTTAGTGCTTACTCCGCCAGTAAAGGCGAACTTATCTGGTGGATCCGGGGGCTCGCCTGCGAAATGAAATCAACGCCTGTCATATATAATGATATGCTTTTTATTCATGGGTTTGGAATGCCTCAGAATGATTATGGTAACCAGAAGGTGATCCCTGCTTTTGAGGAGGCGCTTACGAAATTCGATGCCAATAAAGATGGGTTGATCGACAAAACTGAGCTGCCGAAGGAAGATCCGTATAATCTGGTAGATAATTTAGATCTGAAAGAAGGGGGAAAGCTTGATCAGGTAGAATGGAACTATTTCCGTGCAACGCTGGCCAGTGTGAATGCCATGATCGGAATCCGATTGGGCGGATCGGGAGATATGACCGATTCAGGAACTGTTTGGCGCTTCTACCGTCATGTGCCCCAGCTGCCGTCGCCATTAGTATACAAGAACCGGTTATATATGATCAACGATATCGGATTCATCACCATTTTTAACCCTTCCGATGGAAAAGTGATCACTGAGGGACGGCTTATTGGTGGAGGCTCTCAGTTCTATTCCTCCCCGGTTGCTGCTGATGGAAAGATCTATTTCATTTCCAGGAATGGTAAAGTGAGTGTATTGAGTGCTGATGGCACCATTGATATTCAGGCCATCAGCGACCTTAAACAAGAGTGCTATGCCACTCCGGCGATTGCGGAAGGGAGAATTTATATCCGGACGGAGGGTACGCTTTATTGTTTTGGGGAAAAGTAAGCTGTCACCCGTCACCAGTCACCTGTCACCCGTCACCTTTAACATCTTGAAAGTATTCTCAATGCCAGAAAGGTAAGCCACGGCGATGGTGTCTTTTTCTGTCCGAAATCCCACTCCTTCCAGGCTTTCCATTCGGATTCAGGGGTGTATCGCCCATGATTGTCTGCCTTGTGTTGGATAAGGTTTATCATAGAAATAAAATCAGGATTTTGAATAGCCTGGGGGAAATTGGACAGGGTATCTGCAACATGCAGAATATCATACCAGATGAACGGGGCCTTAAGCTTCCTGAAATCGGTGCCCATGAAGAACATGTAAGGATGCCTCGCCATGCTTTCCTTCCATAGATTCAATAGTGAGGCAATGGAATTGCCGGCATAGTCGGATAATCTGTCAGCCTCAGATAGATTCATCAGTTTCAGCATAATCAGGGTGGCATAAGGGCAGGGATCCTCTTTTTTGCCAGGTCCCCTGAATTTCCCCAGTTCCTTTGATACCACGCACGGATAACCATTAGTGCGGCCCGACGTTGATCCTGACCGGTTCCTCCGAAATGGACAGGGATGTTAGCCGGAAGCTGAAATGGCCCTTCGGCTGATGTATGTTCCAGGATTTTTTCAATGATGACAGACATTCCAGGATCTTCTTGCTTAACCCCCAGATCAGCAAGGAAGGAGAGTTTATGAAAGAACTGGCCTGCACTCTTATGACTGCTTATAACTGTTCCAGGCCACTGGGCAAGTTCTTCAACGATCGATGTTACCAATGGATGTGATACCATTTGCTGCCTTGCAGATCTGACCAGTGGAGAGTCTGGCGATTCATTAAGCAATTCAAGCCGGGTGTGGTATTCGGTCCAAGGGTTGCTGTTCAGAAGCCAGAAAATCAGCTCTTCATTCATGATAATAAAGATATAAAGGATTTTTTCTAACTGCCAACTGAAGACTGAAGACTGCCGACTGCCGACTGCAGACTGCAGACTGCCGACTGCAGACTGCCGACTGAGTACTGCCGACTGCCTACTTTTTCTTAACATTGCACCGAATTAAAAAAAATCCTTTTGAATTACCTCCAGGCCGAAAAAATAACGAAATCATATCGGGAAAATTCCCTGTTTGAGTCTCTGTCACTGACTGTTGAAAAGAATCAGAAACTTGCGCTTATTGCCCGGAACGGAGCCGGAAAATCAACCCTTCTTCGCATTTTGTCAGGTCAGGAGGAGCCGGATGCCGGCATGGTAAATACTGTTCAGGGACTGACCATCGGGTTTCTGCAGCAAAATCCCTATCTGCAGGATCATCTCGAAGTAATTGAGCAGGTGCTCTATTCATTGCCTCATCTTTCCAGGGCCATTACAAATTATGAGGATGCAATCGTTTCAAATGATCCGGGGGCCATGGATGCTGCCATACTTGAAATGGACCGGTTGAATGCCTGGGATGCCGAATCAAGAATCAAGGAAGTGCTTAGTCAGCTTAAGATAAGCGATCTGACCCAAAAAGTGGGGGAACTTTCCGGCGGACAAAGGAAACGTATTGCACTGGCTGCCGTGCTGGTGCCTCAGCCCGATCTCCTGATTCTCGATGAACCAACCAACCACCTGGATCTCGATATGATCGAATGGCTCGAAGAGTATCTCAGCCAATCGTTTATTACCGTCCTGATGGTAACTCACGACCGGTATTTCCTCGACAGGGTTTGCACCGAGATACTTGAGCTTAACGATAAGTCTCTGTATCGTTACAAAGGCAATTATCAGGTATATCTTGATAAAAGGCAGGAGCGTATTGAGTGGGACCAGAAGCAGGCAGATAAGGCCAGTTCTGTTATGAAGAAGGAACTCGACTGGGTTAACCGGATGCCGAAAGCCCGGGGAACAAAGCCGAAATACCGTATAGAGGCGTTTGAGCAGCTCCGTGAAGATTCGAAAAAGGAGTATCAGGCGGAAATCGGAGATATCAGTTTTATTTCGCGGAGAATCGGCAAGAAGGTTCTCGATTTGTATAACCTTTCGAAATCGTTTGATGACCTTTTGCTCTTCAGGGATTTCAGCTATAAGTTTCAGCGCTTCGAAAAGATCGGCATGATTGGTCCGAATGGGGTGGGAAAATCGACTTTCCTTTCCATAATAACAGGTGCAATGCAGCCCGATGCCGGACGCATTGATGTGGGAACGACCATTAAATTCGGCATTTACCGTCAGGAAGGAATTGAGTTTGATCCCGATGATAAAGTGATCGATGTGGTGCGCAAAATTGCCGATGAGATTGAGCTGGGACCTGGCCGCTCGATGAGTGCCACCCAGTTCCTTGAGCTGTTCCTGTTTCCGAGGAACGTTCAATACGGATTTGTATCGAAACTCAGCGGAGGCGAAAAGAGGAGGCTTTATCTGCTGACAGTCCTGATGACAAATCCTAATTTTTTAATTCTTGATGAGCCCACCAACGATCTGGATATCCTTACGCTCAATGTTCTGGAAGATTACCTGCTCCGTTTTGCCGGATGCGTGATTATCGTTTCGCATGACCGTTATTTCATGGACAAAGTGGTGGATCACCTTTTTGTTTTTGAGGGATCGGGTGTAATACGCGATTTTCCGGGCAATTACTCCATCTACCGCGATCAGAAGGAGGTGGAACGGCAGCTGACGATTCGCGAAGCCCCGGTTAAAGAAAAGAAGGCTAAGCCAAAGCAGGAAGCCCCAAAGGGCAAGCTCAGCTTTAAGGAAAAGGTGGAGTTTGAGAATCTCGAAAAGGAGATCGCCGCTTTGGAACAGGAAAAGAAACTGATCGAAAAGGCCTTCAATAATAGCCAGACCTCTCCCGATGAATTGCACCGCATGAGCATCAGGATTGGCGAAGTAATCAGTTTGCTCGATGAGAAGGAGCTGAGATGGCTCGAGCTCAGCGAATTAACCCAAAATTAATTAATGTGCCAATGTGCCAATTTGCAAATTAACCAATTAGTACATTAGCAAATTGGCACATTAAGGGGGTCTACCCCGCAAAATACTTCTCTAACTCAGCGAGCGTATCCTCATTTTTCATCATGTCGTACCTGATTTCACCCCGCTCCAGAATCATAATGCGGTCGCATACCTGGTTAACATGATTCAGGTCGTGACTGGAAATCAGCAGCGTAGTGCCCCTGTTCTTTTTCAGATCGTTTAAAATCCTGATCAGCCTCATTTGGGTCGACGGGTCAAGACCATTGAAAGGCTCATCCAGTATGATAATCTCAGGTTTTGCCATCAGCGCTGCGGCAACGCCGATTTTCTGCTTGTTCCCGTGCGAAAAGTCCCTGATATATTTTTTCTTGTCCAGGATCTCTCCGGCAAAGAATTCATCATATTCCTTATAAAAATTGTCCAGGTC
>CAILAQ010000930.1 GCA_903832165.1 uncultured Bacteroidota bacterium
TGAAGCCTTGCTTGACAGGGGCCATACGCTGATTATTATTGAACATAATCCGGACGTAATAAAGAATGCAGACTGGATAATCGATCTCGGCCCGGAAGGCGGGTCGAACGGCGGAAATCTGGTTTTTGCAGGAACACCGGAAGAGCTTGTTCAATGCAAAGAATCCTATACAGCTCAATATTTAACTGATAAACTAAAGAACCGATGACTACGGGAAAATCCTCGCCGATATCAGCCGAGCTGATCAAACAGCTGGAATCGAATGACCCCGCGATGGTTATAAAAGCACTTCGCAAACTGGAAAGAGCAGGAAATATAAAAGATCTTCCGGCAATTATCCGCGTTATGGCTACCATAAAGGATCAGGAGCTGCTAAATGAATTCACTTCATTCCTTTCCAATGTCAGGTCGAAAGAAGCTCCGGCAATATTGGCCAGATCACTGGAAAATCCTGCCTTTGCAAGAATCCGGACTGAAATGTCCCGTTCCTGCTGGGAGTCCCAATTGAACTACGCCCCACATCTGATGGTATTTGCCCTGATGTTTATTGCCGGTGACTACCTGCTTGCCCTGGAGGCATTTACCGTGATTGAAAACACGTGTCTGGAGAATCCGGTTAACAAAAAATTATTGCAGGACATTTCAGTTCTGGTAAAAAATACTCTCCCTGATCAGCCGGAAACCAAGCAGCGGCTGGTAAAGGAATTGATTCTGGTGTTGGAGCCCTTTTTGGAAAATGATTAATTTCTAAATCAGTATCTGGAGCCGAAAATCTTCGTTCCGATTCTGACCAGCGTACTCCCCTCCTCTATCGCTAAATGGTAATCGCCTGACATGCCAATGGAAAGCTCATTAAAGTGGGGCTCATCGATGAAGAATTCTGAACACACTTTATCAAAAAGAAGTTTAAGTCCGCGGAATTCCAGGCGAACCAGTGCGGTATCATCGCTAAAAGAGGCCATGCCCATTAAACCGCGGATTCTTACTCCCGGAAGAGGATTCTTTCTTATTCGGGCAAGCAGGTCATATAGCTCCTCCTGATCCAACCCGAATTTTGTTTCTTCAGTGGCAATAAATACCTGAAGCAAACAGTCGATTACCCTTTGAGATTTAATGGCCTGAATGGATATTTCACTTAACAGATTCAGGCTGTCGACAGAGTGGATCATGGAAATAAAAGGAGCGATAAGCCTTACCTTATTGGATTGCAGGTGACCTATCATGTGCCATTCAATAGCGGATGGAACCAGCGGTTGTTTGGCCAGGATTTCCTGAACGCGATTCTCACCGAAGATCAGCTGTCCGGCATTAAAGGCCTCAAGGATGACCTCTGCAGGATGATTCTTGGAGACAGCAACCAGCCTTGCCCTACCACCAAGCTCATGGCGGATTTCATCGAGATTTTGTTTTATACCGGACATAATCCTAATTATTTATTCAATGGTAAATCGTGCTGCAAAGGCCTGGCGTTTATCCTCTTTGTTTATTATGAATCCCTCATAAACATTACTTTCCGCAGCAGGAACCGAAACCAGGGTTTGCAGCTGATCCATGTGTTTTACTTCGGAGATAAAATTAACCTCCACCGAACTGATTTTTCGCGTACGAAGGATCTCAGCAGGAAGCGTATTAATCACCCATTCGATATAGCGGCTGTTGTTTACATGATTATTCATATCCAGATGGCCGTATTCCGCTGTCAGTTCCTGTGCAACTTCAAGATGTTCGGGCCAGCTTATTCTGACAGGCTTATCAGGTATGGCATTATAACTGGCATATTCGTTTGCGGAAACACCTAAAATACTTAGCCTCATTGGTTTGCGTGTCGTCAGGTCCAATATTGTCCAGGCTGTTGAGCCCGCCATCAGAATATTGCGCTGACCATCCAGAATTTGAAAATCACGATACGCAACAATCCCTTCCAACAGCTTTGGCCAGGTCCTCAGGATCATCCGCTCACCCCAGGATGGCTGCCGTTCGATAACCATTTTAGCGCGGATAAGAACCCAGGCCTGGTTCCTGTCGGTCAACTCCTTATAGCCCCAGCCGCGCCTTGCCGCATCACGACCCGCTGGCAAGCGCCA
>CAILAQ010000931.1 GCA_903832165.1 uncultured Bacteroidota bacterium
AAATACCTGAAGGTCTTCGATTTTCTCACCAATACCAATATACCTGACAGGGATCTTAAACTGATCGCTGATTCCGATTACCACTCCACCCTTAGCTGTTCCATCGAGCTTAGTTAATGCCAGTGCTGTTACCTCGGTTGCGGCAGTGAATTGTTTTGCCTGCTCAAATGCGTTCTGACCTGTTGAGCCATCCAGCACAAGCAAAACTTCGTGTGGTGCATCAGGAATGACCTTTTTCATTACGCTGCGGATTTTCGTCAGCTCATTCATCAGGCTTACCTTGTTGTGCAGTCTGCCCGCAGTATCAATAATAACTACTTCGGCATTTTGAGCTACTGCTGAGCGAAGTGTATCGAATGCGACAGATGCAGGATCAGCACCCATTTTCTGCTTGATTATTGGTACCCCGGCACGCTGAGCCCATATTTCGAGCTGTTCGGTTGCAGCAGCCCGGAAGGTATCTGCTGCTCCAAGAAGTACACTTTTCCCTTTTGATTTATACTGAAAAGCCAGTTTGCCAATTGTAGTTGTTTTTCCAACACCGTTCACTCCAACAACCAGGATTACATAGGGTCCGCCAACTACCGGGAAAGGCAGATCGTCCTGATCGCCGGAATTGTTTTCTGATAAAAGCGCACCAATTTCTTCTTTCAGGATTCGGTTCAGCTCCGAAGTATTAACATATTTATCGCGTGCAGCACGTTTCTCGATCCGTTCAATAATTCTTACCGTGGTAGCAACACCAACATCGGAAGAGATCAGAACCTCCTCCAGGTTATCCAGCACCTCGTCGTCCACCTTGCTTTTCCCGGCGATTATCCGGGTAAGCTTCTTGAGGACGCTCTCCTTTGTTGGAGCCAGTCCCTCTTCCAGGTTCTTTTTCTTATCTGCCGAAAACCAGCTGAGTATTCCCATAATGGAATAAGTGTATTAAAATAAAAAGAGCTTTCGCCACTTTTGGTGATGAAAGCCCCAATTTATACATTAAACAAACCCCTGAGGATTACTTCTGCGTTAAGAATTCCTTTACGAGGTCGTTATGAACCATTTCTTCTTTAAAGGTGTAGGCTCCTGATTTGGGTGACTTCACCATTCTGATAACCTTGGCATAGTGTCTTCCTTTGCCGGTTTGTATCGTAGCAATAACTTTCTTTGCCATAATCTAACTATTTAATTTCCCGGTGAACGGTTACTTTCTGAAGAATTGGGTTGTACTTGCGCATCTCCATGCGATCCGGAGTATTCTTCCGGTTCTTGGTGGTGATGTAACGTGACGTACCCGGTTGTCCTGAGGTTTTATGCTCAGTGCATTCTAGGATCACCTGAATCCGATTGCCTTTAGCTTTTTTTCCCATTGGTTAATGCTCCTCTTAATATTTGGAAATCAGACCTTCTTCTTTTGCTTTTTTCAGACTGGCTAATAACCCGTTTTTGGTAATGGTACGAATACCATTTGCCGACACTTTCAGCGTAATCCAACGGTTTTCTTCCGGCAGCCAGAACTTCCGGGTAAACAGATTAGGATAAAAACGCCTCTTTACTCTCCGGTTAGAGTGGGACACATGGTTGCCCACCATCATTTTCTTACCGGTAATCTGACACATCTTCGACATGCTCTTTGAATTTTGGACTGCAAATTACGGCAATTTTATGCAAATATTCAAGCGATTTGAGAAAAAAAAGGTCTCATCTTATTAACCGGTCAATGTTTACATAAGTTTTACTGAGATATTGTTTCTTTTAAAATCTCAATCCTCAGCATATTCAGAGCTGCCTGAGAAGCTTTAACTACATTACGCTCACGATGTTCCCCGAATTTAAAACACTGCGAAAAAACTCCTTTCCGACTGGCAACGGCTATCCATGTTGTGCCTACGGGCTTCAAAATTGATCCTCCATCGGGGCCTGCAATGCCAGAAGTTGCCACTGAAAAATCGGTATTTAAGTTCAAAAGACAACTTTTTGCCATCTGCTCAACCACATTCTGGCTCACTGCACCATGCCCGGCAAGCATTGTTTCAGTGATATTCAGAAATTTCACTTTGATTTCATTCGCATAAGCAACAATTGAACCCTTAAAATAGGCTGAACTTCCGGGTATACGAGTGATAAGCTTAGCGATATTTCCGCCGGTACAACTTTCGGCTGTGGAAACCGTCAGATGGTTTATCGCCAATAATTGTCCAATCAGCTCTTCAAGTGTGATCTCATCAAATCCGAAGAAATATTCTTTAACAATTTCAGTAAGAGAGTCAGATAGTCCGCTCATTGTATACTGCAAACCAGCTCTGTCATCCCCGGTACCGCTAATCCTTACTTTTACTGAACCGGGTGAGGGCAGATAAGCAAGAGAGAAATGCTCAGGAAGGGCCTTTTCCCATTCTTCCAGCATAGATGCCAGCTTTGATTCTGCAACGCCTGTGGTCATTATAGTTTTATGCAGGATCACCGGCGTTTTGAATTGACTGGAAAGGGAAGGAAGTACGCTTGACTCCATAATTGCTTTCATTTCAAATGGTACGCCCGGCATTGAAATCACCACTGTTCCTTCTTTTTCCCACCACATACCCGGCGCTGTGCCCTGTGGATTGCGAACAACACGGCAATTATC
>CAILAQ010000932.1 GCA_903832165.1 uncultured Bacteroidota bacterium
ATGAGCGACGGTACTGCCATCGGCTACGGACATCCCAATGATGATCATCAGTTTAAAAAACTCTTTTTGGCCATCGGCGCTTGCAATAAACCAGGTTCCCCGGTCATTTGCCCGCCCGAAGCCGCTCTTTCCCAGACTATTTGCGTAAATATGCTTCATGAACTGGGAAGCGCCATCCAGACTTTTCCGCAGATATCCATATCGAAAAATGCGGATAGGCGCTGGGTGCGGAGATTGGGGGAGAAGATGATGGCCGCCTATGAACGATGGGATGTTAAATTGTAGCGGAGGTTCGAAGAAGGAGACAGGAGACAGGAGACAGAAGACAGAAGACAGGAGACAGAAGAAAATTAGCACATTGAGAATATGACCTCGAGAAATCTGGTAACCAAAACTCTGAATTTCGATCGGCCTGATAGGATTCCCCGGCAAATGTGGCTCTTACCCTGGGCAGAGCGGCGTTATCCTGATTATGTAAAGAAAATCAGGGAAATGTATCCTGATGATATCGCGCAGGCTCCGGGAGTATACAAAAATCCGCTAAACCTGAAAGGTGGTAAGTATGATTCTGGTATCTATATTGATGAGTGGGGTTGCAAGTTTATCAATATGGAAGATGGGCTGATGGGAATTGTTCATGAGCCGCTGATCAGAGACTGGTCGGACCTCAAGCATTTTAAAACCCCTGATGCAACTCTTGATATCGATAAGGATGCCATCAACCGGTTCTGCCGGTCAACCGATAAATTTACCTATGCCGGGAGTATCGTGCGTCCGCTGGAAAGGTTTCAGTTTCTGCGTACCATGGAACAATCCATGACCGATGTGCTGATGGAAGATCCCGGCTATCTTGAATTATTGAGAAGAATGCATGAGCATTTCTGTAAGGAAGTGGAGGTTTGGTCGAAAACGGAAGTCGATGCAATATTTCTGATGGATGACTGGGGTACTCAGCATGCAATGATGCTTTCGCCGGATGTTTTTCGTACCTTTTTTAAACCGATGTACCGCGATTATTGCGAAATTGCACGTCAGCACGGTAAATATGTTTTTATGCATTCCGATGGAAATATTGCGGCGATACTTCCTGAACTGATCGAAGTCGGCGTTAATGCCCTGAACAGCCAGCTCTTCTGTATGGATCTTGATCGCTTAAGCCTGGAGGTTGCAGGTAAATTGACTTTCTGGGGTGAGATCGACCGGCAGGATACCCTGCCAAATGGTACCGCTGAAGATATCGAACGTGCTGTTGACCAGGTTTACTCCAAACTCTACCGGAATGGCGGAGTGATCGCCCAATGCGAATTCGGCCCGGCCGCGAAGCCGGAAAACGTACTGAAGGTTTTTGAGAGTTGGAACCGGAAGACGTGACACGAAACGCGTGATACGAGACTCGAAAGACGAAGAAGAAGAACGATTTCCGAAGAAGAAGATCGACAGACGAAAAAGAAAATCGAAAGACAAAATGCAAAAACAGAAATGGATGATCGATAGAGTTGTCATTCCCGCGGAGGCGGGAACCCCGTTCCAAACAACGGCATTTTGCAAAAGTGGTCTTCCGGAATGCACCCTATGTACAAAGTCCTTTTCTTTTATTCCCGCGAACGCGGGAACCTTTTATCAAACTAGAAAATCCAACTGAAACACCATACTTATCATGAAACGCCTCCTCCTCCTCCTGCTCCTGCTCCCGCTGGGATACCTGAGCTTTGCCCAGAATCAGATCCCCCTGAAGAAGTATCTCGAATATGCGAGGTCGTCGGCCGATTATGTTTATAACCAGCGGGATTCAATTGTCATCAAATGGCGTAAGACGATAAATCCGGAGGATATTTTCGGATATCGTGCCCCCGGAAGCCTGCTGGAGATGGCGGCTATCTATGCCACGCTTTATGATCTGGAGGGGAAAAAAGCATATGCCGAACGGGCAAGGGAAGTACTCCTCACCTACGGACAGTATACGAAGGAATTTCCGGTTGGAATATCGAGGCGAAAGGCCGATTATGCCGATGGCGTTCCGGCGTTGCCCGATTTTTTTACCACCATGCGTTACCTTCAGGCATACGATAAGCTGAAGAACAAGAATTTCCTTACTGCTGATGAGTGCACTAAAATCGATGACCTGATCGCTCACAGCCTGATGTTCATTCTTCGTACCCAGGAGTGGGGCGCTATGAACCGGTCGGCATTAAGAGCCGAAACCCTTTCGTGGGCTGTAAAAGTTCTTCCGAACCATGCCGTTTCACCAACGCTGAAAATGTATGAGCAGGCACTACTTTCTGATAACTGGGGCCAGTGGGAAATCGAGGATGCATCGCTGTATCATGGTGTATGGGTTTATGCATTAATGGGTTCCGCCGATGCCAAGGGGAAGATGGCTGAACTTTTCCGTACTCCCGAAATGTATTTCTATTCCCAGTATTTTCTTAACCTGATATCGCCTCAGAGCATGATTCCTGATTTCGGCGATGCTCACAATTTTACCAACTGGAACCGTTGGATCGTCTTTTTTGAGGCTGCCGCCAAACAATATAACAACCCGGAAATGAAATGGGCCGCAACGGTCATTTCAAATAAATTCATGGACCTGAGTACGCCCAATAGTGTCGGCCTGGGGTATATGCTCCTCGATGCTTATCGATATGGAACCGACAATATCGCCCCGAAAGCACCGACGGCCCTGAGCGAAGAGGTGATGGAAGATATGGTGGGCAAAAAAATGGTGTTCCGTACCGGCTGGGATGAAAAAGCTTCCTACCTGCTCCTGAACTATCGCGATGAGGGTGACGGCGGATTGCTTTTCCGCGATTATCTGCGTAATACAATTCCTATTGAAGAAGAAAAGGTTACTCACGGCCACGCTGATGAAAACTCAATAGCCCTGCTGATGCACAAAGGATCTACTTTGCTGATCGATGGGGGATACCGTGATTTTCTGCCCAGCGGATATTTTGGCTCTTATCGGCAGGACTATTTTCATAATCGCCTGTGCGTGAGAAATGAAAAAATCTGGTTTGGCCAGAAAGAGGGCGAATCCCGCTACAGCCAG
>CAILAQ010000933.1 GCA_903832165.1 uncultured Bacteroidota bacterium
CAGTTTCTGTGGCAGTTGATCTGCCGGCGCGATGATGTTAACAATAATCGAAGAGATGGCGCTGCGTGGCATTCCGTCGAATTTGGCTGTTTCAGGGTCCTGAACTAACACGATCCCATTCTTTTCCTTGATGGATTTCGCCCCTAAGCTGCCATCGGAACCCATGCCGGACAGGATTATTCCTACACTCTTTTCGTGCCGGTCATCAGCCAGCGAACGAAAGAAAATATCTATCGGCAGCCGCAATCCGCGCGATTCAACCGGCTCAAACAAATGCAGCGCTCCGTTTAACAGCGACATGCTCCTGTTCGGAGGTATGACATAAACACAGTTGGGCTTTATTTTTAGTCCGTCAGTCACCTGCAGAACTTTCATTTCCGTTATTCTTTGCAATAACTCTGGCATGATACCTGCGTGCGTAGGATCGAGGTGCTGGATAATCACAAAGGCGATTCCACTGTTAACCGGCATATGCGTGAAAAATTGCTCAAGTGCTTCCAGTCCGCCGGCCGATGCCCCGATGCCTGCTATGGGGAAATCACCAAGGACTTCCTTCTTTGAAGAAACCTTCCTGGAAATTTTTGAATCCTTTGGTGCTTCTGGTTCCGTAGGATCTGTTTTTTTGTTTGTTGTCATTTGATTTATCCCTTTAGGGGGGTATTTAAAAGTAAAGGTACTAAATTGGTAGGGTAAAAGAAAACTTGCTCCCTTTACCTTCTGTACTTTCAACTGAAATGGTTCCTCCATGCTTTAAAACGAGGTTTTTGCATAAAAGCAAACCGAATCCGGAGCTGGCTTCACCATCTGTACCGGCCCTGTTGGTTTGAACATCCAGCCGGAATAAATTGTCGAGGATCTCCTTATTCATTCCAATCCCGGAATCAGAAATGGAAATTTCAATGCAATTGGTTTCAATTTTTTTTGCGGAAATGTTTATCAGTCCGTTGTGCGGCGTAAATTTTACTGCATTTGAGAAGAGATTCCGGAGGATGGTGCGGAGCATATTCTCATCTGCAAAAATCGTCAGGATATCCGTGATATTATATGAAATGGTGATGCCCTTATTATTTGACGGCTCCTTAATCAGCGTTGCTGTTTCAATCATTACCGGAAGAAGCCTGAAATTCACAGGGTTAAAGGGAATCAGCCCAAGATTATTGCGCGACCATTCCAATAGATTATCCAGAAGGTTATAAATCCTTAAGGTTGAGTCCTTTAATGCAATGGCAATTTTATGCGCTTCGTCGGTCGCCATATTCGGCATCTCATCTGCAAGAATCTGTGTTAACCCGAGCAGTCCGTTGAAAGGGCTGCGCAGATCGTGCGCCAGTATGGAATAGAATCGGTCCTTCTCGGCACTGCTCATTCTTAATTCTTCGTTCTTGTGACTGATCTCCTCCTCGGCCTGTCTGCGCTTACTGACGTCTTCAAACACAGTGGCAAATTTTCCATGTTCCGGGCAGAATACCCTCACGCCAAAACTCCGGTTGAATGATTTGGAAAAGTATTCAAAATATACCGGCTTCCCAGTCAGGGCAACCTTTCCATAGGTTGCAATCTGGCCGGGATCAACATCGGGCCTGATTTCACATATGGTTTTCCCGATAACTTCATCAGGGTTCAAACCGGAATACCTGCCATAGGCTGCGTTGGCCTCCAGAATCCTGAAATCAACCGGGTTACCGTAATCATCAGTGATGATCTCATTAAGGGAAAATCCTTCAACCATGTTCTCGAAAAGCAACCTGAACTTTCTTTCATTGTTTCTGAGCGCAGCTTCTGCTTGTTTAATTTCAGTCAGATCGAACAAGGTGATATTGCAAAGATTCTCCTCGCCGAAAATATTTCCGGAAAGTGAAACATGAAAAATAGAATTCCGCTTACCCTTTATCGTGATTTCGCAGCTTTGAGTCCGCCTGCTTTCAAAGACCAATCGTAGAAAATTATCAAATACGGTTAAAGAATTGGTGGGAATAAAGTAGCGGAAAGTATTATTAATCAGCTTACTTCTGTCCTGACCAAGAATCTTGGCAAAAGCAAAGTTCAATCGTTGGATCCGGGCATCTTCTGAGAGGCTGAAGTAGCCGGTTGGCGCGAAATC
>CAILAQ010000934.1 GCA_903832165.1 uncultured Bacteroidota bacterium
AAAGTGAAAACTTACGATATGATGAAAATGACAGGCTCTCCTGATGTTGTTAAGAACGGTGCTGCCTCTACAATGCAGATGGCAGACGCAATAATTGCGAAATTATGAATAAGAAAGTTTTAGAATTGTGGCCTGAATTACTTTGGATTCAGGACCACAACCTTCAGGAAAAAACGGCCCGAACCTGGGAAATTGCTCTCGAACGAAGTGTCCTCACCGCAGAGGATCTTAATACCATACCTTTTACCCTTTTAGTGCCAAATCTGACAGTTACTTTTATGGCCCATAAAAGGGCGGTAGTGCACATAGCTCGCGACGCCGGCCTTAAATGCAAAGAATTTTTCGGTGATGATCTGCCAGTTGATATGGATGTTCTAATTTCTGGAGCCATTCTGGCCGATGTCGGGAAATTGTTGGAATACGAACTAAAGGATGGCAAAGCAGTGCAAGGAAAGTATGGTGCCTACCTTAGACATCCATTTTCAGGCGTAGCTCTTGCTGAGGAGTGCCATTTACCCGCCGAGGTATGTCATATTATAGCCGCTCATGCCCATGAGGGTGACCTGGTCAAACGTACCACTGAAGCCTATCTTGTTCATCATATTGATTTTATGACCTTTTTGCCCTTCAAGGACAGACTTAAATAATCTATAAACGTCAGAATTCTGCTTCATGAGAGGGTTCGCAAAAATAGTAGCCGGAAATATGCTTTTTGTTATCCTGATTGTGGTTGTGCCCGGATGTAAAAAGGATCAAGGCCTATTGATCTCTGGTTCAATATTAGACCCTAATCAATCTGTTAAGGTTGACGGCGCTTTAGTCGAGGTTTGGACTCAAAAGATCAAGTCTGGAATTTTTGAGGCCAATTTCAAACTTGCAGGCGAACAGGTTACTGACGCAGATGGTAAATTTGAACTGAAACTGGAGACTGGGAGTTATACCGGAATTAAGCTCGTTTTGTCAAAAAATGGCTATTTCGGTTGGGAAACACTTATAAATCTTGATGGAATAAATAGTAATAAAAGTCATTATGCAGATTATCAGTTAATTCCAAAAGCCATGCTGGTTTTTCATGTCAATAATGAGGAACCATTTGATTCTGGTGATTATTTCAACTTTCGGTTACTTAACGCATATACTTCCTGCGAGGAATGTTGCAAGAACAGCGATTATGAGTTTATTGGTATGAATATTAACCAGACAATCGAATGTGTTTCGGCAGGTCATCAGGATTTGATCATTCAATGGTCGAAGCGAAAAAAAAAGGAGCAGGTGGTCAAATCAGAATCTGTCTTCATAAAGGCCTTTGATACAACGAGGATTGAGCTTTCCTATTAATATCAGACCCAATGAATGACAGCAGATTTCCCCTGGTTTCCATAATCACTATCAACTTCAATCAGTCAGCAGTGACCGCAGATTTGCTGAAATCCCTCAGTAATATCACTTATCCGGCATGGGAGGTCATTGTTGTTGATAATGCCTCAGAAAAGGATCCGGTCGATCCGCTTATTCATCTATTCCCGCAGGTTACTTTTCTGAGAAGCGAAACCAACCTGGGATTCGCCGGGGGAAATAACCTCGGTGTAAAGGCAGCCCGACTTGACCCGGAAGATGAACTTGTCGACCGTTACCTGCCGGTATTCGCCGTCCATGCCATGCCTCCCTCTGATTCGCCCTGCGAAGCCATGCCAAACCG
>CAILAQ010000935.1 GCA_903832165.1 uncultured Bacteroidota bacterium
CCATCAGGTAGCCCTCCGGATAACTTCTTCCAGTTAATTCCGCCGTCGGAACTTTTATAAACTGCACTCTCCGGTCCGCAAATTCCAGGATAATTTTCCCACATCGAAGCGTAAATAATATCCGGATTCGATGGAGAAATAACAATATCATTGGCCCCGGTATGATCACTGACGAATAATACCCGAACCCAGGTTTTTCCGCCGTCGACAGTCCGGTATACTCCCCGCTCAGGATTCGGGGTCCACAAATGGCCTAAAACTGCAACGAAAGCGATATCAGGATTTTGTGGATGCACCTTAATTTTAGCAATATGCCATGATTGTCCGAGTCCGAGGTGCCGCCAGGTTTTTCCGGCATCATCCGAGCGGAACACCCCTGTTCCGGGCAGGGTGAAGTTTCTTGGCTTTTTCAGATACTCCCCGGTTCCCAGATAGATAATATCCGGATTGGAGGGCGCCAGGGTAAAATCGCCTATCGAAAGGGCAGACTGATCCACAAAAATTGGTTTCCAGGAGAGTCCGTGATCGGAAGTTTTCCAAAGGTTGCCGGAGCCAAACCCGGCATACCAGGTTCCGGGTTTTGAAGGATCGCACTGAACAGCATCCACGCGCGCCGAATTTATGACCGGCCCAAGCGAAATCCATTTTAACTTAAACGGGGTACTTGCCTTATGTTCAAGATACTGGGGCCATGAGGCCAGTAAAGGATTGGCTGCTTCCTGAGCCAGGATATTCAGGCTGACCAGAAGCAAGACTGCAATGGGTAGGAGGCTCCTTTTCATTTTTCAATTTAGAGATTCGAGGACCAATTTTGAGTTTTCAAAATACAAATTCAAGTTGACTTCCCAGCTATTTATAGCTCAGAGTTTACTTGAAACAATAACTTCAACAATCAAAACTGGTCCTCGAATCTCTAAATTGGCCCTGAATCCTCATTAATATCCTATTTGTCAACGAGGTAATACTCCACATTGGTGACTACCCGCACAATCTTGATCTGAGGCGTATTCACATCCCGATCCTCGATGGAGAAGAGTCCCTGAGTAGCTTTCTTGATTTTCCCGACCTGCGATTTGGAATCGGAAGCGAATTTCTCGGCTGCTTCACGCGCATTTTTTGTTGCCGATTCAATCATGGAAGGTTTGATTGAATTAAGATCCGTAAACAGGTATTGCACCCGGCTCTCGTACTGATCCTGATTCAGGACGATTCCCTGGCCAACCAGGTCGGTAAGCCTGGATATTGCCTTGGTCATCAGGTCGGTCTTTTTGGTATTGACCGTCATTTGCGCTCTCCCAATATATCGGAATTCGGCACTCCGGTCATTTCCACCATAGATATTTGCCTGATGGTCAGTGATATTGACCATTCCTATGGAGATCTCCTCCTTGCTGAATCCTCCGACTGACAAAAAGTCAAGGATAATTTTCTGCTTCCTGTCGAGAGTTGACTGCAACTCCGACAGGTTGTTGCTGGCTTCGCTAAAGGTAATCGGCCACACCGCAACATTGGCATGCACCTCCATCTCAGCCAGGCCTTTGACGACAACCGACCGGTCGAGTTTCTTAAAACGGATCAATGAATTTCCCAGAATAAGGGAAGCAACCACCAGACCTAAAGCCAGGGTTCCGGCAGCAGCTACAAATTGAGATTCTTGTTTTACCATTTTTTAGAATTTACAGGTTAAGCATCACTTAAAAAATCAACTTAAAAGTAAAGAAAAAAATGGACAGTGGACTTTTAAAAATTTATCGCCAAAGCCCGAGAATCAGCCCTTTAAGAACGAATGCAATCGTGACATAACCCCAGTTCATGAACATCAGTTTCCAGCCGCGCATTTCAAAAAGGCTGAGAATACCAACTGCCATGGAAGCCCAACCGAAGCCAGCGAGCAAAGAATACAGCAGGTAGCTGCTTAATGTAAACTTGGGATCACCCAGAAAAAATGCCAGGTTATAGGTGATGACTAATGAAAAAATGAATGTCAGACCATATTTCACCAGCGGGTTATCCTTTTTCATTCTCTCCTCAGTGATTCCGGTTTCCCTCATCCATGCCTTGGCAAATAAGAGGGGTGAATACCAGAGCGCACCAACAACAAAATCCGAAAGCGCTGCAACAATGACAGCAAGATGGTTGATTGAAACGTTTTCCATGGGATGCAATTATTAGTTATTGTAAAATTAACAAATCATGATGCGTTAATGTTTAAGCCATTATGTGAAATACATAAACAAAATTTAATTCGATCTGTTTGTACTTAAACAAATCCATCTGTAAGCAAATGCCAAAAAAATTCAGGTCTATTGGAGCTGCCGGTTTAATCATTGTGTGCCTTGCAGCCTATTTATCAACTTCTGAATATTTAATCAGGCCGCTTTACCGGTCAGAATCCCTGATATTCGTCCCTCTGACTATCTTATCCAAACAGATTGAACAGCAAGGGATCGGGTTCGCCAGCGACCGGGAAATCGACGCACATATTCAGATCCTTGAATCAGGACAATTACGTGACAGTCTGATAAAACGATTCAATCTGGCCGGCGAATACAATATCGACCTGAGCAACATCGGGGGCCGAAGCAAGCTGCATCGTATCCTGGCTTCCAGAATAGAAATTCAAAAAACAAGATTCAGTTCCGTTTCGATAAGTGTAAAGGATGCTGATGCGGGCAGGGCTGCCCTGATAGCAAATGCCATTGTTGAATTAGGAAACAATATCAAGGAGGACCTGTTATCTGCAAACCGGAAGGGTGCACTTGAATACGCACAGGCACTCTATGACAGCAAGATTATCGACGTTCAGAACCTTGAACACAAGTTGGACTCTGTGAACCTGAGCCCTAAAAATGAATCAGCTTCCACCCGGAATCAAATCTCGAAACTTCAATCAGTTTATGCAATTGAGGTACAAGAACTCGCCGGTCGCAAAAACCATCTGGAACGAGAGCAGAAGAGTTTTGAAACAGAGTTGCCCAAAGCTTATGTGATATCAACTGCCATTCCCGGTGACAAGCCGGTATCACCAAAACGACTGCTGATAATCCTTGCTTCGGCAATAATATATTTGTCACTGATCGCCTTTACAACCATAATCATCCGCGATGTTAAAGTGGTTGCCAGACAATATTGACCTGGCCCGACTTCAGGTTATTCTACTCCAGATACTGGCGATTACGCTGCCGTTTTCTGCGGAAATCAGTGTTTTTGAAGATTCTCGTATTCTTTTCCCCTCCGAGCCACTGATGGTGATTCTTGCTATGGTTGTTATGCTTGATTTACTTATCAGGCCCGGATCACTCGCTGACCTTTTTACGAAAAAATCCTGGATGGTTTTACCTTTTGTCGGAGCATTGCTTCTGGGAACTGCCTTTTCAGAAATGGCGGTTGTTTCATTAAAATTCACCGCTGTTAACCTGCTTTATATCCTGATCTTCTTTTTTTCCCTTCAGCGGACCATCAGACTTGCACCACAGCTCTTTCTCCAGTTATTATCTCTTTATACCCTCGGATTTTTCCTGATCAGCCTTCTGGCTATATACCGATACAGCCAGTATAACTGGAACCCGGCGGTGGTAAAGGCAATATTCCAGCCGTTCTACAAAGACCATACAATTTTTGGAGCTACGGCTGCCATTCTTTCGGCGTTTTGGCTGAGTCATCCCTATAAAGGCCATTTTTCGACCCCGATTATCTGGCAGCGGATTACCGGCATTCTGATGGCAGGTGGCGTTCTGCTGAGCTACAGCAGGGCAGCCATGCTCAGTCTGCTTGTATTCTTTGTTTTCCGTATCCTTCTTGCCTTTCGCCTCAGGCTGTGGCAACTGAGCTCAATTGCAGTCCTGTTGATTGTATTTACTCTGATAAGCAGTCAAACCCTTTTAACAACCCTTGATGCAAACCGGCATGATTCAGGAGATAAGCAGGCGGATTTCGTTGAACACACACTCTCCTCAGGGAATGTGAATACGGATGTTTCCAATCGGGAACGGCTGAACCGATGGGTATCGGGATTATCAATGTTTGCCGACAAGCCATTCACTGGTTTTGGCCCCGGAACTTATCAATTTAAATACATACCTTTTCAGAAACCTGAATACATGACCCGCCTGAGTGTTGGCGATCCCTATCATATACCTGAAAATTCGGGCGGAACAGCTCATTCCGAGTACATTCTCACCATGAGTGAAATGGGGATTCCCGGCATTCTGGCCTGGCTGATTCTGCTTGGCGGAATAGTTGGAATGGCGTTCAGATCTGCAATTCCTCAACCGAACCGGGGCAATATCATCGCCGGATTCGCGGCCCTGTCAACCTATTTATTCCATGCCTTTTTTAATAATTTCCTGAACACCGATAAATTCGCCTTTCTGTTCTGGGGGATGATCGCCTGGATGTGCGTCAATACATTAAGTAAACAATCCGATGGAAAACGAATTTTATCCTGAAATCGGAAAATATTACGATACCGATGCCGGGGACTTCGATCGCCGCTACTGGAATAATCCGGTTCTCCAGCAGATACGTCAATCTTTTCGTGAAGAGGTACAACGACACTCATTCACCACAATTCTTGAGGTTGGCTGCGGCACCGGAATGGACCTGGTGCATTTTGCCCTGACAAATCCTGAGGCAGGGGTATTTGGCATCGACATTTCCGATGAGATGGTTCGGATAACTCAACACAAAATCAATGAAGAAAAGCTGGCTAATGCCCATGCAGTTGCTGCTAAAGTGGAGGATTTGCCAAATCTTTTTCCAACCAAGAAATTTGATCTTATCTATGTGTTTTTTGGTGCCCTCAACACGGTAAAAAACTTGAAAGAGAATGCTGATATTCTTAGGAGCATATTGAATCCGGGAGGCAGAATGGTACTCACTTTTGTGAATAAATGGTATTTGGGAGGAATGATTCTTGAGCTGGCCAGGTTCAGATTCAGCAGGGCTTTTGCCCGGATACGGCCCGTTTGGGGCGGATATTCGCCAGCTAAATATCTCCCCAGCAGATGCTATTCACCAAAAGATATCCGTGCGGCTTTCGAAGGATTTTCGATCACGAATCACCATGGATACAGCATCGTGCATCCAGCCTGGTATTTTACGGGAATTAACCGGAAACTGGGCCGTATCAGAAGAATTTTATGGAATGCTGATGAGTGGCTGAACCGAACTTTTCTGTGGCGGTTTGGTGAATATACCCTCTTCACTTTTCAACAGCGAGATCGTTCTGCTTAGCATAGCTTCTGCGTCAGGATACCTGAAATCGTGTGTTTTCCATAACTCAGGATATTTTGTAGTAAGCGGAACAGAAGCTCCCAGTGCCTCTGCCTCTGCACTGCCAAATCTTTGTCTGACATATTCAAGATCGATATTTTCGGTGGCTGAATTCAGTATCTCAGCCATTTTACTGCTGAATTCATGCTGGGTTATCGGATTTCCGGCAAAAAGATTCAAAACACCCGGCGTCATTTCGGGCACCCTGGCAATCATTCCTCCCAGATCTTCCACGTGGATGAGCGACATGTGTTGACTGCCATTCCCATAAACCGGAACCCGGCCGGTCTGCAAAAAATGGTCCCAATAGAATGCTTTGAACCAGGAGCCGGGGCCTAAAATCCATGGTGGCCTTACCAGTTGAACCTTTAACACTGATTCTTTCTGACAGTTTATCCAGGG
>CAILAQ010000936.1 GCA_903832165.1 uncultured Bacteroidota bacterium
AACTCTATCGGGGGTGAATGCCGTGGTAAGGAACGGGGTCCCCGCCTCCGGCTTCGCCTTCGCGGGGATGACAACTCTCCGAGGGTCATTTCTGTCGATCTTTCTTTCGTCAACCGTTCTTCTTCTTCGTCAATCGATCTTCTTCCGTGTTACGTGTCACGTGTTTCGTGTCACGTTAAGGCGATATCGAGATAGGGCCGGCTGCAGTCGATTCCTTCTTTTTCGATCAGATCAGGATCT
Source organism: uncultured Bacteroidota bacterium (assembly GCA_903832165.1). Classification (GTDB taxonomy): domain Bacteria; phylum Bacteroidota; class Bacteroidia; order Bacteroidales; family UBA12481; genus UBA12481. The sequence goes on from CAILAQ010000936.1 coordinate 241, forward strand.
GCGGAACCGAAGATAATATGGGAATATAGCGGTTGTGAAAAGAATCCCCGGACGGCTGAAAGAATTGGGTCCTTGTCATAGCTTCCGATCTGGATCATATTATATCCCTTTTTTCTATATTCCTGATAGATATGGATAAGCAGTGCTTTCAGGATTTCAGGATTCCGATCCTCCACAGCAAAATCATTGATTACGATCTCGCGGAAAACCTCACCAGGTGCCGGCAATTTTGGAAACCCAAGAATTGGGGCGACAATTCCATAGGCAAATTTTATTACCCGGAACTGTTTTCGATAAGACATAACCCTGAGCTTACGGATGGCTGATATATCCCAGGCTGAGCATGTTCCAACGATAAGGCCATCCTTTACTGCAACGAAATAATCGCTGAATGAAAAATCCGGCCGCCTTTCAATAGTTTTCCTCAGGTTCTTCTCAGTCATAACCGGAGCAAATAAACGGCTACGGTATTCATCATCAAGGAGGCGGGCAATTTCAGGGATATCTTCACCCGTTGCCCGTCGAACCAGCCATGAAGCATGCTGCCGCTTATTAAAGGTGATCAGGATATTGTAGATACAGTTAACGCCGATAGGTTTGGAATGGGGGATAAAAGGAAACTTGGGTATCCGGCGACCAATCAATGTTTCCGTGCGCTTGTTTCCTAAAAGGGTGGTAGCATAACCCAGCCCGGCCTCCTCCAGCACCTCTCGAAAGAGCGGCTCCGAAGCTTTATACAGCCATCCAAGCTTACGTGCTTCGGGTAAAACATACATATTGGCCAGATAACCAATTTCGCGCGGGACTCCATTAACATACAACCTTTTACGGCAAACCATGCTATATCCGACCAGGCGATCGTTCATAAAGAATCCGAAACATTTAAAAGAATCGAAAAACAATTTTGGGACCGCTAGCATATCCGGCGACCTGTCGAGGCAGACTGAAAGCCCATCCGAATCCATTGGGGAACTCAGCAGAATATCCAGCATTTGCTGATTATACTCTTCTCCGATACGTCTTACCGAAAGGGCCATTAGTACAAGGGTTTCCAGCAGATGCTAATGATGATGAATGCGTTTGAGCAGATGATCGTCATGCGAAATAATAACCAGCGGTACCTCTTCCACCAGAACATTGCTTGCATCGAGTCCGTAGGCATTTACGTTCGACATAGACATAGCGGAAAGAACATTATAATTATCGAGCACAAACCGCTCCTTGCCGGAGAAGCGAAAATCGAAATTCCGCACCCTGTGAATAATGACAAACTTGAAATCCGTAGCGATTTCATGTTTGCGAAGAGATGGGTAGTTTGATATCAGATCGATCTCACCGGAAATCGACAATGCACTCACGGCTTCTTTGAATAGCAGATTTATCCTGGGTTGGACCTTAAACCCCAGTCTGAATTCGATCCGGATGAGTACTCCGGGAATCAGATGATCGACAGAATATTCCATTGTATAGGGTTCATCAGTAATATGGATATGCATGAACCAATAGGTATCGGCACGCTTCGGACTTTTGGAGAAAATAGAATAAAACACCTTTGATTCGATGTCTGTAATTTTATCGGCTCTTGTGAGGTAAACCAGATTGGTTGCATATTTTGGGAGCGTAACATCCTTGCTGATGTCTTCCAACTTCCCGAAGTAATCTGACACTGGCACGAAGCGGGTAAAACGGTTTTTGATCTGGCGGGCCCGGTACCAAATGAACATTACGTAGAAGATAAGCCCGGCCAGCAAGAGGGTAAACCAACCGCCATGAATAAACTTAAGCATGTTTGCAATGAGAAAAATTCCTTCAATCAGGAGGTAGGTCCCGGTGAAAAGGTTGATCATGGAATGCCGTACACGAACTACTTTAAGAAACTCCCTCATGAGGAGCGTAGTCATAAGCATGGTGATAGAGATAGCCAGACCGTATGCTGCTTCCATATTCGATGAGGAGCGGAACATCAGGACAACACCTACACAGGCAGCAAAGAGCATCAGGTTTAAAGATGGAATATACATCTGGCCTTTGACCTGGGTTGGGTAATCGATTTTGATTTTTGGCCAGAAATTCAGCTGAATAGCCTCGCTGATAATGGTATATGAACCACTGATCAGTGCCTGGCTGGCAATAATGGCGGCAGCTGTCGACAATAAGACTCCACCGGGAAGAAACCATGAGGGCATTATGGCAAAAAACGGGTTCGGCAGTTCTCCGGGATTTGCTCCTTGCATCAGCAGCCATGCACCCTGCCCCATATAATTAATGATCAATGTTATCTTGACAAACATCCAGCTTAAACGGATATTTTTATAGCCACAATGGCCGAGATCGGAATAGAGTGCTTCAGCTCCTGTTGTCACCAGGAACACGGCCCCAAGCAAGAAAAATC
>CAILAQ010000937.1 GCA_903832165.1 uncultured Bacteroidota bacterium
ATTAACAGATCTCATCATATCACCGGATGCATGAAGGATGACCTGATTAGCAGAAATCACGCCGTCAACGTCGAAAACAAACGCCTTGATATTCCTCAGGTCCTCTTTAAAAAAACTCATAAGCGGTCGTCTTTGGGAGCTTGTGATACACTTTGTATGGAATCGCTTATCCGCTTGTAAAGCACCTGCAATTCCTGCGAGTAAGATAATAAATCCACATGCTTCTTCAGCGTCGCTTTGTCATGTCTTATAGCAGGTCCCGTTTGGGATTTCTGAGGCCCAAGTTCTAAAGCCTTATTAAAAGTTTCACGAATCAATGGCTCAAGCCATTCAACCGGAAGTGAATGCTCATTCATGATTCCGTATGCGTTGGTCATCATGTGATTAGTGAAATTATTTGCCCAAACGGCCGCCAGGTGCATCCATCTTCTTTCCTCATGTCCAACAAGATGTATCTCACTGGTAATACCTGAAGCCAGCTTAACCAGGATATCAGATATTGCAGGCTCGCAACCTTCAATGAAAAAAGGAACCTTCGACAAATCCAGTTTTCGGCCAGTGGAAAATGTCTGAAGAGGATACATACCACCATATTTATATTTCTGGCAGGCAAATCTCAATGCAGAAAAAGTACCGCTCGTATGCACTACAATACCCCGGTAATCACTGATATCATTGATTAATTCAACCAAGGCATGGTCAGGAACAGTCAAGAACAATATCTCAATATCCTTGTCAAGCCGGGTGATTCTATCAGTATGTTCACAATCTAACCGATCACCAAGTTTCTGGGCTGATAAAGCAGACTTGCTGATTACCTGAAGAATCTGGTTCCCCGAATTCCTCATGGCGGGTGCCAGATGCCAGGCTACCTTGCCGGCGCCGATAAAGCCAATCCGATAGGACATGATATTACAATTTCATCAAATCTATCTTATACAGACCCAAATCGTTAGGTTCAAACTGATGAATATAGAGCATCCTTTCACGGTTCCATGACTGGGCACGTTTGATAAAAATTCTTGCTGAATCACGATATACCTGATCCCTTTCGCTGTCGTGAAGAAGCAAATAGCCCATAATGATGTTACCGGCCATTTCGACTAATCGCCTGGCATGAAAATCAAGATATTCTCCATCTTCCGATTTTTGAGCTTTCTGGATGGCATTTTCATACTCAGCCGTCATCTCGATCAGACGTTTCCTTAACAGTTCATTCTCAGGACTTACCTTAGTACTTTCGTATTCCTTGATTTTAGCGAGGTAAACGCCGGCGGTAACACCGCGGATCGCCGCAACAACCTGCAACTGGCTGGTGCCCTCATAGATGGTGGTAATACGTGCATCCCGATACAATCTTTCGACAGGGAAATCCTTCATAAAACCAGTTCCGCCATGTATCTGTATAGCGTCATAGGCAATCTGGTTGCAATACTCGCTCGCAATAAGCTTAACCAAAGGGGTATAAACATCAGCAAGTTTCTGATAATATTTCATCTCATCCCGCTCATCCTTCTCGAGCTTGCAATGCTCGCTGTGATGAATGTAGGATTTGTACATATCAACGAAGCGTGATGTTTCGTAAAGCAAGGCTCGGCTTGCCTGAAGTTTCACCTTCATAACAGTTAGAAGTTCATAAACAGCCGGAAACTGTATAATCGGTTTTCCAAACTGTTCCCTTTCGCCTGCATACTTAAGAGCCTCGCGATAAGCAGCTTCAGAAATTCCGACGGACTGAGCCCCTATACCCAAACGGGCTGAATTCATCAGCGCCATCACATATTTTATAAGGCCCATTCTGCGGTCACCCACAAGCTTGGCAGGAGCATCTTTAAAAACCAGCTCGCAAGTTGGTGATCCCTTTATCCCGAGCTTATTTTCAATCCTGCGAACGATTAAACCTCCGTCTTTGCGGTCAAAAACAAAGAGTGACAAACCACGTGCATCAGAAGTACCCTCCTCCGAGCGAGCCAAAACCAGAGAAATATCCGCATCTCCGTTTGTAATAAATCTTTTTACGCCATTCAGAATCCATAAGCCGCGATCCTGATCAAAATGAGCCTTCAGCTGCACCGACTGAAGGTCCGATCCGGCATCCGGTTCGGTCAGATCCATGGCTGCAGTTGCTCCAAACTGAAATCTCGGCAGGAATTCGTCCTTGACTTCATCCGACGCAAAATCATTGATCGTTTCAGCGCAATCCTGTAAGCCCCATATATTGGCAAATCCGGCATCAGCACGTGAAACCATCTCTGCTGCAACAACATAAGGAGTTATCGGAAAATTCAGACCGCCATATTTTCTGGGAAGCGATATACCGATCAGGCCTGCCTGATTTAGCATGTCAATGTTTTCCAGGGTTCCGCGTGCATAATGAACCTCATTCCCTATCAATTGCGGCCCATCATGGTCAACTGACTCTGCATTGGGGGCAATTGTCGTATCACATATTTCTCCTATGATCTCCAGCACTTTACTGTAAGTATCAGCAGCATCTTCGTAATCCAGAGGCGCATAATCGAACTTATCCTTGTCAGCAAATCCGTTTTCCTTTAAGGCAACAATCTTTTTCATCAAAGGATGAGAAAGTTGAAATTGCAAATCTTTAGTATCCGTGAAGAAATTTGACATGGTTCTGATTTTAATTACTTGGAATTTTTTTTGTAATACCTGATCATCTTTGGTATCAC
>CAILAQ010000938.1 GCA_903832165.1 uncultured Bacteroidota bacterium
AACAGACCCATCAGGGTTGAAACTGATGAAATGGTTGCCAGAATTACAAGGTTCTGCTCCAGTGATGGCAATTCCAAAGAAGTCGATTCTTCAACGTCTTTCTGAATGGCAAGAGTTTTCTGCTCTTTATTCATGGTGGCATCATTCTCAACTTCCTGATACTTCAGCAAGCCTGATTTGATAACGTTAGCCAATGAGCCTTTGTGAGCGTTACAAAATTCAATAGCCTCACCAACCTTATGGGAATTCAATTTTTCTTTAACATCGGAAATCAGCTGAACAGCCTGGTTTTTACCTTTAGCTCTGCGGATAGCAACGTACCTTTCAATGCAGAAGGTAATTACGGTAAGTAAAAGAGTCATCAGGATAGGTACGATAAAACCACCTTTGTAAATCGTTCCCATAAAATTACCGTTCAGGGGCATGTTTTCGCTACTGCCACCAATAAAGTTTTCTCCTGCTCCAAAAATTAATTTGAAGATTGCGATGCTGATTACCAAAGCAGCCGGGATTACCAGCGAAGCAGCCTGGATCTTAACTTTTTTTCTAGCCTTTTTCATTGAGTAGTTAATTAATTGTTAATTGATTATGCTTAATTTTTATTAGTCAAATCGTAAAAGTCAAAATTGCCGGGCTTTTGCTACAGACCACTCCTGCTTTTTTTCATCACAATTTGCCACGCATGCAAATATAATATCAACAAAACTTAAATACCTAATTTTTAAAAAAAAAAGAGGCTCACTTATAAAACAATACGGGCCTTTTGTGCGTCTGTATCAGTTGTTCATTTTCTGCTTTTTTTCGCCATTCACCGGTAAATTGTCATGATTTTACCGAAATGGTGTTGATTACCTCTTTTCCGGCACCCTATCTTTGGTCCGTAAATAACAGCAATTTTAAGAAATTATTTAATAAACAGTACTATGGAACGCATGGACAGAAATTTCAGAAGTGGTCGCCGGCACGATCGCCCGGTTTTCGACCAGCGCAGGCACATCAACAGCCGCAGAGGCTGGGGGGTTCTGCTCATTTTTGTTGGCCTTATCGCCCTGGGTAACGTGTTTGATATTATTCCCTATGATGTAAAACGGATTGTTATCTCCTGGCAGATGTTTCTGATCGCGATCGGTGTAATCTCACTGATCAATAACCGAAGCATCGTCCCGGGAATTTTTCTCATCGCCATCGGTGGAATCTCCCTGGTGAATCATTTTTATGTTTTTCCCGAATACTGGCGTCATGCCTTCTGGCCGGCTGTGCTGCTCCTGTTCGGTATTTACCTTATTGCAGCCCCGCCCCGATACCTGCGCCAACTCAGGAATCCTCAGCAGGATGGAGATAGCCGGGATTTTATAGATGAGGTGGCTGTATTCAGCGGCGGCGACAGGATCGTCACCTCACAAAATTTTAAAGGTGGCCGTATCTTAAGCCTTTTCGGCGGGTCGAAAATCAACCTTATGAATGCAAAACTGGCTGAAGGTCAGCAAATACTTGATACACTCAGTATCTTTGGCGGGTCGAACGTTATTGTTCCGGCAGGCTGGACTGTGAAGGTGGAGGTTGTATCAATCTTCGGTGGATTCAGCGATAAGCGCGAAAGAATGCCAAACCTCGTTTACGATCAGAATACCATGCTGGTGATCAAAGGTATGGCTATCTTTGGCGGTGGCGAAGTTAAATCATACGGAATTTAACAGATGAAAAATCCGTTCCTGATCAACCGGACATCTATTTTAACATACATTGCTGCATGGATACTGATTTCAGGTATCCATGCAGTTGTTTTGTGGCTGGCTGCCGGGCAGGAACTTCGGATGGCTGTATCGGACAGCCTGATTTTTAATGTTCTTTTTGCAGGAATTGCCCTCGGACTCTGGTATTCAATCCGCTACTACGATATAAACCGGGCAGGATTCATGGATCGCCTGTGGAATCATCTCCTGATATCCGTGTTTGTTCTTGGAGTTTGGCTGGCACTGGGGTTTATTACTCTGAATAACCTCTGGGCTGGTCAATCCCGTTACCAGGAGTTTCTGACCGGCTCTTTACCCTGGAGGGGGATTGCCGGATTCTTTTATTACTCCCTGGTTATCATGATCTATTATCTATACATCAACGGGGAAGACAGAAAAGCAAGGATCAGCAAGGAATCCACCCTGCGGCTGCAGGTAAAGGAAGCGGAGATCGACCGATTAAAAGCTCAGATAAACCCCCATTTTCTTTTTAACAGCCTGAATTCGGTATCATCGCTGATCACCGCCAAACCGGAACAGGCCCGTGAAATGATCGTCAGACTTTCAGGATTTTTGCGTTATTCGCTTGAAAACCGACATAATAACCTGACTTCCCTCGCTGCCGAGATAGAGAACACGCGATATTATCTTGAAATTGAAAAAGTAAGATTCGGCCAAAGACTGCAGTTCGATTTTGTCGTACCGGAAGAGTTCCTGAAAATGACCATCCCCCATATGATCCTGCAGCCGCTGGCCGAGAATGCCATCAAGCACGGAGTGTATGAAAGCACAGAGCCTGTGAAAATCGAACTTAAGGCTTCCTGTGTTAAAGAGAACCTCGTGGTGGAAATAGTCAATGATTTTGACCCGGAGGCCCCTCCACGCAAAGGGAAGGGTATCGGACTGATTAATACACGAAATCGCCTTCTTCTTGCCTACAATTGCGATCATTGTCTTGAGGTGGAGCGAACAAAAAATCGCTTCACAGTTAAAATGACCATTCCTCAAATCCCGAATTATGAAACCCCAGCTCAGAGCACTGATCATTGACGATGAGGAACCTGCCAGGATACTGATTCGTTCTTATCTTGAATCATTTCCTGAAATAAGCATTGCCGGAGAATGTGCAAACGGTTTTGAAGGGATTAAGTCAATTCAGGCGGAAAAGCCCGACCTGATATTCCTGGATATCCAAATGCCTAAGATTTCCGGATTTGAGATGCTGGAACTGCTTGATGAATATCCGCAAGTGATATTTTCCACTGCATTTGATGAATTTGCGATTAAAGCCTTTGAATACAATGCGGTTGACTATCTTTTAAAGCCTTATTCACGCGATCGTTTTGCGCTGTCGGTGAACAAGGCCATTGACAGGATAGTACAGAAAGCCGGGCCGGCACCGGGACTTTCAAAACTTGCCGGAGGAATGCTGGCTGACGGGATGCACCTCGACCGGATCGTCGTCAGAACGGGACAGAAGATCAAGGTTATCCCGATAGATCAGATTGAATTTGTTGAGGCCGAAGATGATTACGTCATGGTTCATGCCAATGATGGAAGGTATCTAAAGCAAATGACCATGGGCTATCTGGAGGAGCACCTTGATCCCGCAGAGTTTATCCGTGTACACCGGTCGCATATTGTCAGGATTAACCAGATCGTACAGCTCGAACCTTACGACAAGGAAACCAAGGTTCTGGTGATGAAGTCTGGCAAGAAGATTCATACAAGCAAGTCGGGTTTACGAAAACTCAGAGAAGTGCTTGGTTTTTAGT
>CAILAQ010000939.1 GCA_903832165.1 uncultured Bacteroidota bacterium
GACCGGTCAGTGCCTGTTTTTGCGTTTTGAAACTTAATAATAGTTCGTATTTTTAATCCACAATTAATTTTTATCCAAATGTCTGTAAATAAAGCAATTCTTGTTGGAAATGTTGGGAAAGATCCTGAGGTTCGCCACCTTGATGGAGGTACGTCGGTGGCTCGTTTTACACTTGCCACTTCCGATTCTTACAAAAACAAGTCAGGGGAGATAGTCAAAAATACTGAGTGGCATAATATTGTTGCTTGGCGACAGCTGGCTGAACTGGCTGAAAAGTATATTCGTAAGGGTAGTCAGATTTATGTTGAGGGCAAGATTACTAACCGTCAGTATGACGATAAGGATGGCAATAAAAGGTTCATGAACGAAATCGTTGCTGATAACATCCGTCTCTTAGGCCGGAAGGAAGATTCCTTCTCCTCGGCTCCCGGTACCGGAGCAGTCAGAACTCAGCCTGATAATATTGCTGTCAGCATGCCTGAGGAGCCTGATCATTCAGGCGAAGGGGATGATTTACCTTTTTAAACTGAAAGACCCATAATTTGAATATTGGCCTGATCATAGAATTACTGGTCATTCTGATTTTATTGGCTGCTTCTGCTTCGATATCCGGAGCAGAAGTTGCTTTTTTTTCACTTGGCCCCAATGAGCGTAATCAGCTGAACTTGAAAAACTCAAAATCAGCATCCAGAGTATTGAACCTTCTTGTAAAGCCTGAGGACTTGCTAGCTACATTATTAGTCTCCAATAATCTGGTCAATATGGGCATCGTTATCCTTTCCACCTGGGTGACAGATGCGCTGCTTGGTTTTACCCATTCACCGGTTTTGAAATTTATCATCCAGGTAATACTTATCACTTTTGTAATTTTGCTTATCGGCGAGGTTTTGCCTAAAATTTACGCAACAAGGCATTCACTTCGACTTTCCCAACTGATGTCGGTTCCTGTTTCATCGCTTGAAAGGTTGTTGCGGCCAATAAACCGTTTGTTGATTGGATCCACTTCAATGGTAAGCAAACGGCTTAAAGACCAAAGTTTACCGTTGACTATGGATGAGCTTTCTGAAGCATTAGTCCTCACCGGGCAGGAATTAGTGGAGGAAGAGAAAATCTTGAAAGGTATTGTGCGGTTTGGCAACATTGAGGTTGGGGAGATTATGAAGCCTAGAGTTGATGTTTTTTCCCTAAGTATTAATGACCCTTTTCGCACTGTTTTTAGCACCGTTATCGAGAACGGTTATTCGCGGATTCCTGTATGTCAGAAGGATATTGATGATATCCGCGGTATTTTATATGTTAAGGATTTACTCTCACATGTTCAGAAAACCAATTCTTTCAGGTGGCAGTCATTGATCAGACCTGCCTTTTTTGTGCCGGAGAACAAAAAGATCAGCGATCTTCTGCAAGAATTCAGACAGAATAAAATGCATATGGCAATTGTTGTGGACGAATATGGCGGAACTTCCGGACTGATCACGCTTGAGGATATACTTGAAGAAATTGTCGGAGAAATTCGGGATGAATCAGATGAGGAAGATCCGATGATTCAGAAGATAGGTGAAAAGACCTATTTGTGTAATGGCAAGACATCGCTGAATGATGTGGTAAAGGCGCTAGAATTAGATGAAGACTATTTCGATCAGGTAAAAGGTGGCTCTGAAACTCTTGCCGGGCTGATACTTGAGCTAAAAGGCGAAATTCCGGAACCAGGTACCAGGATTCAATTGAATTATCTTACGTTTGTAATTAAGAACCGTGACGACCGGAGGATCAAGGAAATAGAAATCAAAATTGAACAGGGATTATGAAGTCGGGACAAATTGGATGTGCCCTGGTATTTGCATTAGCCACTTTGCTTTTGGGATGTCGTTCTGATTATAGTCCAAAACCCAGAGCTTATTTCCGGATTGATCTGCCTGTCAGGGAGTATCAGCCGCTGATCGGCGATTATCCTTATAGCTTTGAGTATCCGGTCTATGCTCGCATTAATCGATATCAGGGACAATGGAAAAATACAGATACCGCTGATTATTGGATTAATGTTGAGCTACCTCAATTTAAGAGTCGTCTTCACCTGACTTATAAAACGATTAAGAACAATCTGGTTAATCTGATTGAAGATGCTCATGCTTATGCATATAAGCATAGTGTTAAGGCAGATGCCATAATTCAATCGGAATTCATTAACCATGACTCAAAAGTGTATTGTGTATTGTTTGATATAAAAGGAAATACAGCTTCCTCGGTTCAGTTCTATGCGACTGACAGTACCGATCACTTTCTAAGAGGTGCATTGTATTTTGACTGTGAGCCCAACAAGGATTCCCTGGCTCCTGTGAAGGAATTTCTTCGGGTTGATATTGTAAAGATGATTGAGTCACTTAACTGGAAAAAAATGCCAAAGAAATGATTCTCGAACAATTAGCTAGCCTGAAAGGATATAAAAAGGCATTTGCCTGGTTGATTGATCCTGATAAGTATAATGAAGAATTGATTAGCTCACAGATTATGTTAGCCAATGAATCAGGCGTGGATTTTATTTTTGTTGGAGGGAGTCTGATTCATAATCATGTTGATGACCTGATTGACAAGGTTAAATCACTATCGAAAATCCCGGTAATACTTTTTCCGGGGTCGCCATTGCA
>CAILAQ010000940.1 GCA_903832165.1 uncultured Bacteroidota bacterium
ATGTCACATGAGATCCGGACGCCTTTGAATGCCATTGTTGGTTTTTCTCAGATTATTATCGACAAGCATATTAATGCCGAGGAGCAAGAGCGGTTCTTTGAGTATATCAAGGAAAACAGCGACCAACTCATTAATCTGGTCAACGACATTATCGATCTTTCCAAACTTGAAAGCAACCAACTGGTAATCAGGGAATCAATAATAGATTTGAATCCACTGATGCAGGAATTAAAGGTAATGGCCGAGCATGAGAAGAAAATCAGAGAAAAAGATCATATTCTGATTTTCATGGAAACTGATCTTCCCGAAAATAACGGGATGATATGTATTGATCCGTATCGATTAAAGCAAATCCTAACCAACCTGCTGATTAATGCGATCAAGTTTACTCCGAAAGGATATATTCATTTCGGGTACCGCCTTAAAGACAATGACACACTTTTATTCTTCATCAGGGACACAGGCATAGGAATCGCCAAGAATAAGCAAAAGGAGGTGTTTCAATATTTTCATCAGCTCGAGAATACCCTCAACCGGTCGAACTCCGGTACCGGACTTGGACTGGCCATCTGCAAGAAGCTGGCAGACCTGATGAACGGAAACATTTGGCTCCAATCGGAACCCGGCAAAGGGACGAGTTTTTATCTGACTATGCCTTATCGTACAGCTTTGCCCAATTCCTGACCGGACGGCTTTTCCAGTCGCCGTTATGAAAAACATAGCTGACCATTAAAGGCAATACGGTCGTTGCTTCTGCGTAGACCATCTGCTCATAAATGGTTTCCACTTTTCCCCAAGAACTGGCCTCTTTAAGCGTTGAAGATGAACAAGCTCCATCACGAACGTCGGCAACCGTAATCTGAACAGCATATTGATGCATAGGAACCTCTTTACCAAGGATTTCAGCACATACTACGGTATCCTGTGCGAAATTCTTCGGAACCCCGCCACCGATCATGAATAAGCCCGAAGTTGGTGCATCCATTTTTATCATAGTCAGCTCAAGAAAATCGCGTACGCTGTCAATTGAAACATGCTTATCCGGTCGTTCCCACTGATGTTTTACCAAGCCGAAACCAGCACTGCTGTCAGAAAATGCCGGGCAGAAAATCGGAACGCCCATTTCGTAGCAGGTCTGGATCAGTGAATCTTTTTTCACAGAATGTTCGGTCAGGTATTTTCCGAGTTCCCAAATAAATTCACGGGAAGAATATGGGCGTGGTTCGAGCTGATCGGCAACATCTTTAATAGCTGAATCGCAATTCTGCAGCTCCTCTTCATCAATAAAAGTATCATAGATCCGATCGATATAGCGGCTTCTCAGTTCACTGTCGAGGATATCCATACGTCCCCTGTAATGCTTGAATCCGATAGCTTCAAAGAAATCCATGTCGATGATGGATGCTCCGGTGGCTACGATAACGTCAACCATTTTGTTGCGGACCATATCAACATATACCTGCATACAACCTCCGGCGCTTGTACTTCCGGCGAGGGTGAGCATCACGGTACAATCCTTATTATTAACCATTCTCATCAGGATATCCGTAGCATTTGCCGTATCGCGCGAGGAGAACGACATTTTGCGCATTGCATCGATGATTTTGGTTGAATCGAATGATTTGATATCGAGATGTTCGATAACTTCGTACAGGAGTTCTTTCTTGTTGCTCATAATTACTTAGATATCTGGCTGATTA
>CAILAQ010000941.1 GCA_903832165.1 uncultured Bacteroidota bacterium
CGTTTCATATCTTCTGCCATTTGAGTCGGATTGACTGTAACAGCAGTATAAAAGTAAGTAAATGCAATTATCAGGAAAGCAAATGTAACGTTGTACCAAATTGACTGATAGTTAGCAAAAGCCTGAATGAATTTTCCAGCACCTTCAGGATTGAACTTCCCAAACATCATTGGAATAAACATAAACGCCTGAGCAAAGATGATAGGCATTACACCAGCTGCATTAATTTTTAACGGGATGTATTGACGAACACCGCCGTATTGCTTGTTACCAACGATCCGCTTTGCATATTGGACAGGCACCCTTCTGGTCGCTTGAACCAGCGCAATAGAACCCATGATAACCACAACCAGCAGAATGATTTCAACCAGGATCATAACCATTCCACCTCCTTTCATCTCAAGTTTGGTAGCCACCTCTCCAAGAAGTGCTGACGGGAACCGCGCAATAATTCCAATCATAATAATCAGAGATATTCCATTACCAACTCCTTTATCGGTAATTCTTTCACCAAGCCACATCACAAATAGTGTTCCGGCAGTTAAAATGATTACAGAAGACACAACAAAAAATGGTCCATTTACTATAAAAGCTGCTTCAGGTAACTGTACATGCAGGTTGTAAATATAACTAGGTCCCTGAGCTGCAGTAATAACAACAGTTAACCACCGTGTAATCTGGTTCATTTTCTTTCTTCCACTCTCGCCTTCCTTCTGTAACCTTTGGAAATATGGAATTGCTATGGTAAGCAACTGTACAACAATTGAGGCAGAAATATAAGGCATGATGCCCAATGCAAAAATAGAAGCATTGGAAAATGCACCTCCCGAAAACATATCCAACAAACCCTCAAGTCCGCCAGCAGTCTGACGCTTTAAAGCAATCAGCTGAGTTGGATCAATGCCAGGTAAAACGACAAAACTACCGAGCCGATAGACCACCACAAGACCCAAAGTAGTCAGGATCCGTGCCCGGAGGTCTTCAATCCTCCAGATGTTCTTCAGTGTTTCGATAAATCTCTTCATCCGGTTATAATTTTACTACGGTTCCGTTTTGAGCTTCAATTGCCTTCACCGCAGACTCCGAAAATGAATGGGCTTTTACTTCAAGTTTCATGGTAAGAGTACCATTTCCAAGTATTTTCACCTTGTCTTTTTTTCGGGCCAGACCAACTGATATCAAAGTCTCCACATCGATAATTTCCAAGCTCATTCTTTCAGCAACCATCTGGAGAGTTCCAACATTGATACCTTTAAACTCCTTACGGTTAATATTTGTAAAGCCGAATTTCGGAAGACGACGCTGAATCGGCATCTGTCCACCTTCGAACCCAACTTTCTTTGAATAACCAGAACGGGATTTTGCTCCTTTATGACCGCGTGTACTAGTTCCGCCATGGCCTGAGCCTTGTCCGCGACCAATTCGTTTTTCCCGGTGTACTGATCCTTCCGCTGGTTTCAGATTATGTAATTCCATTGAGTTAAAATCTTTCTAATTAATTACTTAGATGGCTCGCTTGACACCAGGTGTTGTACTTTCACTACCATTCCCAAAATCTGGGGAGTAGCCTCTACAATCACTGAGGCATGCACTTTTCTTAATCCAAGAGCCTGAAGGGTTCTTTTCTGCCTTTCAGTAGTATGGATTTTACTGACGGTTTGAGTTATTTTAATCTTAGCCATGGTTTCAAAAAATACAATTATCCATTAAAAACTTTGTCAAGGCTGACTCCGCGATGCTGAGCAACGGTAACAGCATCTCTCATTTCCACCAAAGCTGCCATAGTGGCTTTCACCAGGTTATGGGGATTTGATGATCCTTTAGATTTTGCAAGCACATTATGTATGCCGACACTTTCCAGGACTGCACGCATAGCACCCCCTGCTTTGACACCGGTACCACCGGACGCAGGTTTCAGCCATACTGTTGCACCACCAAATTTAGCCACCTGTTCGTGAGGGATAGTTCCATGAATGATCGGAACTTTAATCAGGTTTTTCTTAGCGGCTTCAACACCTTTTGCGATTGCAGTGGTAACTTCATTTGCCTTACCCAGGCCACACCCGACAACACCGTCTTCATTTCCGACGACAACAATTGCCGAGAAACTGAAATTCCTACCACCTTTGGTCACTTTAGTAACCCTGTTGATTGCAACCAACCGGTCCTTCAGTTCAAGATCACTTGTTTTTACCTTACGTACACTAGTAGTCATATTTCTTAGAATTTAAGCCCACCTTCACGGGCGGCATCTGCCAACGATTTTATTCTACCATGATATAAATATCCATTCCTGTCGAAAACGACTTTGCTTATTCCGTTGGCTAATGCCTTTTCGGCAATTAGTTTACCAACCAATTTTGCTTGATCGATCTTCTTGACACTTTCCATTTCAGCAATTACCTTCTCAAGAGAAGAAGCTGATACCAGTGTCTGGCCGGTTAGATCATTGATCAACTGCACAGAAATCTGTCGATTGCTGCGAAAAACGGAAAGTCGGGGGCATTCCGTAGAACCGGACATATCCTTCCGTATCCTGTTCTTGATCTTTAGTCTGCGTTCACGCTTTGAAAAAGCCATTTCTTATAAATTTTATCTTTATTTTTTCAATAATCAACTAGCATCAACTACCAGCAGCTTTACCAGACTTTCTGCGTAGTTCTTCGCCAACAAATTTGACACCTTTACCTTTGTATGGTTCAGGTGGCCTTAAGGAACGGATTTTTGCCGCTACCTGACCAATCAATTGTTTATCGATACTCTTGAGAGTGACAATAGGATTAGCTCTTCTTTCAGTTACCGCCTCGACAGACACTTCAGAGGGTAATTGCAAAATAAAAGGGTGCGAAAAACCCAGATGAAGTTCAAGAACTTGACCATCGGCAGTGGCTTTATAACCAACTCCAACCAATTCCTGTTTAATTACATATCCGGTTGATACACCTGTAACCATGTTTTGTATCAAGGATCTGTAGAGGCCGTGCATAGCACGATGCCTTTTTTGTTCGGTCGGCCTGATCACAGTAACAATCCCATTTTCAACCTGGACTTGAAGATCAGGATTAACCTGTTGTTTTAGTGAACCCAATGGACCACCAACTTCTACCATATTGTCGCCATGCACTGTGACAGTTACACCTGCAGGTAATGATATGGGTAATTTTCCAATTCGTGACATCGCTGATGCTTTTTAATATACGTAACAAATAACCTCACCACCCACATTCTCCCTGCGGGCTTCTTTTTCTGTCATTAAACCCCTGGAGGTCGATAATATGGCAATGCCCATACCATTGAGAACTCGGGGTAGATTGTCTACATCGCTGTATTTTCGAAGTCCCGGCTTACTAATTCGCTTCAGGCTTTTAATTGCTGAAACCTTAGAAATCGGATGGTACTTCAAAGCAATCTTGATAATCCCCTGTTTGTCATCCTCTTCAAATTTATAGCTAAGGATGTAACCTTTATCAAAAAGGATTTTAGTCATCTCCTTTTTAAGGTTTGAAGCAGGGATCTCAACCACTTTATGTTTGGCCATAATCGCATTGCGCACGCGCGTCAGGTAATCTGCAATAGGATCAGTCATTTTTATCTAATAATTAAATTACCAACTTGCTTTTTTAATACCGGGTATCAGCCCATTGGATGCCATTTCGCGGAACGAGATACGGCTGATTCCAAATTGACGCATATAACCCTTAGGTCTGCCGGTGAGCTTACAACGGTTATGCAATCTTACTTTTGAAGAATTCTTCGGAAGTTGACTTAGGGCTTGATAATCACCTTCGGCCTTAAGTTTGGCACGCTTTTCAGCATATTTCTCAACCATTTTCTGCCGCTTAACTTCGCGAGCCTTCATGGATTCTTTTGCCATCCCTATTTCTTATTAGTTGATTTAAAAGGTATTCCAAATTCTTTAAGAAGAGCAAATCCCTCCTCATCTGTTTTCGCAGTTGTTACAAAGCTTATTTCCATACCGATCATTGAATGAATCTTATCAATTTCAATTTCCGGAAAAATAATTTGTTCAGCGATTCCTAGAGTATAATTACCGCGTCCATCAAATTTAGCGGCGACGCCATTAAAGTCACGAATCCTTGGAAGAGCAACGGCGATCAGTCTCTCGAGAAATTCATACATTTTCTCACTGCGCAGGGTTACTTTAACTCCAATAGGCATTTTTTGCCTTAGTTTGAAGTTTGAAATATCCTTTTTGGAAAGTGTTTGAACAGCTTTCTGTCCGGTAATTGCGGTTAGTTCTTCCTGAGCTACTTCAATAAGTTTTTTATCAGCAACAGCTTTTCCAACTCCACGGTTAACCACAATCTTTTCCAGACGCGGAACCTGCATAACACTTTTATAATCGAACTCCTTGGTCATTGCAGGAATAATGACTTCCTGATATTTTATCTTCAGACTAGGTGTGTATTTCATTACTTGATCTCCTCTCCAGATTTTTTGGCATAACGTACCAATTTACCATTGTCGCCAATACGGCGTCCGATACGGGTCGGTTTTCCGGTTGAGGGATCCATAAGCATCAGATTTGATACATGAATCGGACCTTCTCTTTTTATGATACCACCCTGAGGAGCATTTTTATCTGCTTTGGTGTGCTTTGACAGCATATTAACCCCCTCAACGATAGCCCTGTCATCTTTCCGGATAACTTCGAGCACACGGCCCTGTTGACCTTTAGAGTTACCGGCAATCACTATGACGGTATCTCCTTTTTTAATATTCATTTTTTTCTGCATGGTCTGTGCTTTTATATTATAACACTTCAGGGGCCAGAGAAACAATCTTCATGTAGTTCTCGCGAAGTTCTCTAGCTACGGGTCCGAAGATACGGGTCCCCCGGATTTCACCGGTTGCGTTTAAAAGAACACATGCGTTATCGTCAAAGCGAATATAAGAACCGTCATTTCTTCTAATTTCTTTGCTTGTTCGAACGATCACCGCTTTAGACACGGTACCTTTCTTCAGTTCCCCACCTGGTAAAGCAGATTTTACAGTTACAACAACCTTATCTCCAACACTGGCGTATTTTTTTCCAGTACCGCCTAAAACCCGGATGCACAAAACTTCTTTGGCACCGCTGTTATCGGCCACGCTCATTCTACTTTCTTGCTGTATCATGGTTACTTAGCTCTTTCAATAATTTCCACTAATCTCCAACTCTTATTCTTGCTCAAAGGCCGGGTTTCCATGATCCGAACGAGATCGCCTTCGTTACAGGTATTCTCTTCGTCATGAGCAACGAATTTGGTGGTTTTGTTTACAAACTTCCCGTAAATAGGATGTTTAACCTTTCTCTTTACGGCAACAACAATGGTCTTATCCATTTTATTGCTAACGACCGCTCCGGTCCGTTCCTTGCGCAAGTTTCTGTTACCTTCCATGAGTTATAGGCTTTTCTTGTTATCAATTACCTGCCTTTTGCGCAGTTCAGTCATAAGTTGTGCGACCAATCGCCTGGCCTCGCGGATATGATGCGGATGATCAAGCGGGGATACCGCATGGTTCATCTTCATTCTAACCAAATTACCACTTTCGGTGTCAATCCGTTCAGCAAGCTCTTTGGCCGTCAGTTCGCGAATCTCTACGTTTTTCATTATTCAGAATTTGAGTCTTCAACAAAATCACGCCTGATAATAAATTTGGTTTTCACCGGGAGTTTTTGAGCAGCCAACCGCAAGGCTTCCTGCGCAAGTTCCAATGAAACACCTTCGGCTTCGAAAAGAATTCTGCCC
>CAILAQ010000942.1 GCA_903832165.1 uncultured Bacteroidota bacterium
GGACATTAAAGACGGTAAGACAAGGCTTGATCATGCGGCTGCCGTTCTTGCGGAGCCTTTTAAATATCTCGATACGGTACTATTCAATGCAGAATATGAGACCATCTGGCTCAAGCCGGGCGAGAAAAAACTTATAAAATCAATTAAGGGCAGTGCTGGAATAAAACGGATTGCTTCATTTATTACTGCTCAGGACGTTGATAAGGCACTGAGACAAACTCTTATCGACATTCGTTTTGACGGATCTCCCTCTGGTCAGGTTCAATCGCCGATCGGCGATTTTTTTGGCGCAGCTCCCGGAATAAACCCCTATGAATCACTTCCGTTTACAGTATTGGAAGATGGCCGGATGGTTTGCCGGTATTTTATGCCATTTAAGGATTCCGCCCAGATATTTATTGAAAATATGGGAGACCAGGAGGTAACTGTTGTTGCCAAATTCGTGACAGAACCTTATCAGTGGAAAGATGGAGCGAGTATGCATTTCAGGGCACGCTGGCGAGTAAATCATGAGCTTCTTGCCGATCCGAGGAAGGTGGAAGATATTCCTTACCTTCTCGTCCGGGGAAAAGGACGGATGGTAGGAGCAGCCTGTTTTCTGCTGAATCCAACATCGGTTCCATCATCCGCCGGAAACTGGTGGGGTGAGGGAGACGAAAAGATTTTTATTGACGACAATCTGAAACCATCATTTATCGGAACCGGATCAGAGGATTATTATAATTATGCCTGGTCGGACGAGGAATTATTTGATTATGGCTATTGCGGGCAACCCAGGAATGATGGCCCTGCCAACCGTGGGTTTATAACAAATTACCGGTGGCATATTCTTGATAATATTCCTTTCGAAAAAGGCTTCGATTTTTTTATGGAACTATACAGCCATCGGGCAGTTGATCATTTCTCCTATGCCAGAATGATCTATGCTTATGCCCTTCCGGGTGCTCATGATGATCATATTCCGATAACAAAATCCGATGTCCGGGATCTGAAGCTCCCCGCCGATTGGTGGCCGGAAGCTGCAGGAGCTGCTGGGAATTCGATCTTCTATCAAGTGGAAACTCTGTTGTCGAAACCGCAGAATATCGAACTGGTGCAGGATCCCATGTGGTCGGCCAAACAGATGGTTCTCTGGAATCCGAAGTCGAAGACAGAATCACTCACCATTTTGCTTCCCGCCTCCAAAGCTGGCAAATTCCGAATAAACTTCACGGTAGCCCGCACAGCAGGTGGCGGAAAAAAGGAAATCATGCTGGATAAAAAGCAATTGAAATTCAAAGGTTCCGATGTGACTGATGTATCAACATCTTTCAGGAGCGTAGCCCGGAATATTTCCAGCGATAATATTGAGCTCACTGAAGGAATGCATGTGCTAACAATTAAGCCTGCCGGTGAAAAAGTTTTGCCAATAGGGCTGGACTTTATCTGGATGCAAAGCCTTTAAAATTTGCCAATTTGCCAATTTGCCAATTCCAACTGCTGACTTCACCGTCTTGCATTTCGATCTTCTTCTTCGAAGCCCGATCTGCTTCTTCGAATCCTGATCCTACAGCGAGTTTAGATCCTGCGGCCTCAGGGCTCCGAAGAACTTGACGATTTTTTCACCGATTCCGGGAGCTTTGATGTGAAGGATGTAAGCACCGCTGGCGATCGGTATACCATACTGGTTTTTCAGATCCCAATCCAGATAGGTGATTTCATTGTCTTTCGTGAAGCGACGAATCAGGTTACCGTTAACAGAGTATATGGAAACTGTGCAAAGTCGCGGAAGGTTGGTGATCTTCACCAAATTATCAAGCTGATCAAGTTCGTATGCTGAATTGCCGTAATACGGGTTTGGAACTACCCTGATCAGTTTCAGTGCAGCCTGAGCGGTCGGAAGGTCGCCACGTTTAGTTGCAA
>CAILAQ010000943.1 GCA_903832165.1 uncultured Bacteroidota bacterium
GGACATGTGGATGCTTTCAATGATCCGCTCATCGACAACAAGGATTCCAAAAAGCGTTATCGTGCCGATGTGCTTATCGAGGATGAGATGGCCAAGATGGAGGCCAAGATCGATAAGGAAGTTGAAAAGGCGAAAAAGCGGTTTGGCGAAACTTTCGATGAAACCATGTTCCGCCAGACTAATCTCAGAGTCACAGACATTCAGGTTAAAATTGATGCCCTGCACACGCGTTTTGCCAAGGCACTTAACGATGGCGATCTGGATGAATTAAAGCAGATCATTGTTGACGCTGAAATTGTTTGCCCGGTATCCGGCACCCGCAACTGGACGGAAGTCAGGCAATTTAACCTGATGTTTTCTACCGAGATGGGCTCCACGGCCGATGGTGCCCTGAAGATTTATCTCAGGCCGGAGACGGCACAGGGGATTTTTGTGAACTACCTGAATGTTCAGAAAACGGGTCGCATGAAATTGCCTTTTGGGATTGCCCAGATCGGAAAAGCATTCCGTAACGAGATAGTAGCCAGGCAGTTCATTTTCCGCATGCGGGAATTTGAACAGATGGAGATGCAATTCTTCGTAAAACCGGGTGAAGAGCTTACCTGGTTCGAATACTGGAAGGACCTGCGTATCAAGTGGCACCGTGGTTTGGGATTTAATCCTGAACATTATCGCTTTCATGATCATGATAAACTGGCGCATTATGCAAATGCGGCTACTGATATCGAATATAAATTCCCGTTTGGATTTAAAGAGGTGGAAGGAATTCATTCACGTACCGATTTCGATCTGAAGCGTCATCAGGAATTCTCCGGCCGCAAGATTCAGTATTTCGATTCGGAAACCAACGAGTCCTACACCCCGTATGTTGTTGAAACTTCCATTGGGGTTGACCGGATGTTTTTACAGGTGGTCGCCGCAGCTTATTGTGAAGAGGAGGCTCCAACGGCTGAGGGAGGAACCGATATCCGCACTGTGCTGAAACTTCCGCCGGCACTGGCTCCGGTAAAACTGGCAGTATTCCCGCTGGTGAAGAAAGATGGATTACCAGAGATTGCCCGCCAGATTATTGATGACCTGAAATTTGATTTCTATTGTCAGTATGACGAGAAAGACTCAATCGGCAAGCGGTACCGCCGGCACGATGCTATCGGAACACCGTTCTGCGTGACCGTTGATCACCAGACTGTTGAAGACAATACCGTTACCATCCGTAACAGGGATACGATGGAGCAGGAGAGAGTAACGATAAGTGCCCTGAGGGAGATGGTTGGGACGAAGGTTAATATGAAGCTCTTACTTAAATAATGAAGTTAAAAGGTTGAGATTCGAATTCAGAATTCCGAATGCCGAAATTACAGATTCAAGTGTGCACCGAGGTAGAGGCAGATAATTATCTGTCTCTACTTCATGCTGACCTGAATCTCACACCTCGGAACTCGGAATTCTAAATTCGAATCTCTAACTTCATAAACTGGGATTCTGAATTTAAAGCTCAATGTTATGAAAAATGTAATGCGCGCCGTATGGCCGGAGTTATTAATGGTAGCAATCATGGCCGTTCTGGCCCTTGGCTTCATGAGTCCGGTATTTGAGGGTAAGATTCTGTATCAGAATGATATCGTGCAGGCAAAGAATATGGCCAATGAGGTGGAGAAGTACCAGAAGCAAACCGGGGAATATTCCGGTTGGACAAATTCTGCCTTCTCAGGAATGCCTGCGTATCAGATAAAATCCGCCCCGTCGGGGAATATTTTTCTTTGGCTGTTCCGTATACTGAAGATGTATCTACCGGGATACACGGTAGCGATCCTGTTTGTTTGCATGCTCGGTTTCTATTTTTTGTTGAGGACTTTGAAACTCAGTCAATGGCTTGCATTGGCCGGTGCGGTGGCGTTCGGCTTCGGATCGCATAACCTGCAGCTGATAGCAGCCGGACATGTCAGCAAGATTTATGCAATCGCTTATATGGCGCCGGTAATTGCCGGTGTTTTTCTGGTATTCCGAAAGAAATATCTGGCCGGAGGATTGCTCACCGCGATCGGATTCGGCATACAGCTGGTTACCAATCATCCGCAGGTATCCTATTATCTCGGGTTGATAATATTGGTTTATATGCTGGTGGAGTTGATTTTTGCCATCCGTGAAAAACAGTTTGATCATCTGATAAAATCAGGAATCACACTTTTTATTGCCCTGGTATTGGCCATATTACCCAATATGACTGCCCTGATGACCACGCAGGAATACAGCAAGGAATCTACCCGGGGCGTATCGGAACTGGTAAAACCGGGTGAAACCAAAACGAAAGGTCTGGATGTAAAATATATTACCGACTGGAGTTATGGCATCGGGGAGACGCTCAACCTTTTTATCCCGAATTTCAGTGGCGGCGGATCAAGCCAGGATCTAGGAATAAATTCCGAGACCTATAAGGCAATGATCAATAATCAGATACCAGCTGGGGAGGCCAAACAATATACCCGTGGAATGCCTTATTGGGGAAGTCAGTACCTGGGAACATCGGGTCCGCATTATATCGGTGCTATATCGATTTTCCTGGCTATACTTGGCTTGTTTATCGTTAAGGGAAAGCAAAAATGGTGGCTTGCTTCCATCATTGTCATATCGATTTTACTGGCCTGGGGGCGGAATTTCATGGGGTTGACCGAGTTCTTTGTGAATAATTTCCCTTTGTACTCCAAATTTCGCGATGTGACCAATACACTGATTATTGCTCAATTTGCGATTCCTTTGCTGGCTTTTCTGGCCATCCGGCAATGGTTCTCGGATGAAGAAACCGATCCTGCAAAAAAACTGAAAACATTGTATATTGCTGCAGGAATTGCCGGCGGAATTGCGCTTCTGGTTGCAATTATCCCATCGATGTTCGGCTCATTTTCGAGTGCTTCGGAAGGCAGTTATCCCGACTGGATTAAGGGACCGTTGCATAATGACCGCATGGGTCTGGCCCGACAGGATGCATTAAGAACTTTATTATTTGTTGCCGGTTCGGCCGGAATTCTCTGGTTCTCGCTTAAATCGAAAATGAAAAGGGAATATCTGTATATCGGTTTGGCGCTATTGATTTTGCTCGATATGTGGTCGGTAGGGAAACGTTACCTGAGCAGCGATAATTTCATCAGCAGCCGTCAGGTGGAGCAGGCATTCAAAGCTAGTCCTGCCGATGAAACAATTCTAAAGGATAAAGCTGCGGGATACCGCGTGCTCGACATGACCTCGAGGAGTACTTTTCAAAGTGCACGTGCCTCCAGGTTCCATAGTTCGATAGGCGGATATCATGGGGCAAAACTCGGCCGCTATCAGGATTTGATCGATAAATATTTGGCTGCTGATGTTCAATCGATTGGCGCTGTTTTCGAGGATAAGCAGCCTACTTACGAAAAGTTCGATGCGGCTATTGGTGCGATGAATGTCCTGAACATGCTGAATACCAAATATGTCATTATCAGTCCGACTTCGCCGATTCAAAATGCTCACGCTTTTGGGGAAGCATGGTTCGCCGACCGGGTTAAGTGGGTGGAGAATGCCAATGAAGAACTGGAAGCATTGGGCACTACTCCTTTATCATCTGATGCGGTTGTGGATAAGCGATTTAAGGACAAGCTTTCTTCATTGCCGGCACAATTGTCGCCAAATCCCGAGCCTGATAAGATTTCCCTTTCGGAGATCAAGCCGGATTACGTGAAATACGAAGCGAAATCAACCGATAACCGGTTGGCAGTTTTCTCCCAGATTTATTACCCATATGGATGGCAAGCTTTTATCGATGGGAAAAAGGCTGATTATATCCGTGCTGATTATGTTTTGCGCGCATTGGTTATACCTGCCGGTACACACACTGTTGAATTCCGTTTCGAACCTAAATCATTGAAAACGGGCAAAATGGTCAGTTTGGTTGGCA
>CAILAQ010000944.1 GCA_903832165.1 uncultured Bacteroidota bacterium
CTTACTTCCATAATGAACATTTCCATTCTTTCCGATACACTCCCCACATATTGGCCGTAAGAATGATGGTCGACATGTGCAGAATCCAGGAACTTGCACCATTACCGAGCTTACTTTCGCCCATTCCGTAAAAGAAGAACTGCGCAAACCATAAAGTACCGGCCAGAGCGGAAAAAATGTAATTTTTCATCAAAGGCGTTTTCTTATCTGTAAAATTGCCGTAATTCTTATTTTTCAGACTAAGTATGGTTGTCCAGATAAGATTGGTAGTAAGTCCGCCCCAAAGCAAAACCACATAGGTCACATTATTCTGGAACAATGGATTGAATCCGGCTTTTACTGCAGCTTCAGCCATTGGTTTGCCCGCCTCAATTCCAAAATTAAAGAAGGAGCTCAATACCCCTGAAACAATTGCAATGATCAACCCTTTAACAATGCTGAATTCCTGATCGGCGGTGCGCGAACCGTTTCCGGAAATTTCCTTTTCTTTCATCATGCCTGACTTTCCGAGGATAGCAATTCCGGCAAGGCAGATAACTACTCCCATTAATACCAGCTGGCCGCCGGTATGATCAAGCATATAGGTAAAAGATATTTTTCCCGGAGTAGGATTGATGGTGTAATAAATTGAAGGCACAAGCGCTCCGAATGCTGAACATAACCCCAGAGTTATTGAGTTTCCCAGCGACATGCCCAGATATCTCACACCCAATCCGTAGGTTAAGCCCCCTACTCCCCAGAGTAACCCCATTATTATGGTGATGGTAATAATGTTTCCTGAAGTAGCTGAAATAATCTCAGCAAATCCCGGAATGGTAAGCCAGGCAGCTAAAGGTGGAACAATAAGCCAGGAAAACAGCCCACCGATGATCCAGTAACTTTCCCACGCCCATCCCTTAACCTTGTTGAAAGGCATGTAGAAACTCCCGGAAGCAAATCCTCCGATCGAATGAAAAATAACCCCAAGCAGTGCATTCATAAAATTGATATTATTAACATAAGAAAACTTCCAGCCAACACTCAAAAATATGTTTTATCGTAAGTATATCAATACCTACGTCAGCTTTTATTGAAGAATGGTGTCGGGTATCGGGTATCAGGTAATGTATTGCCATTCTTGATATTGCGAGAATTTTGTAACAGGGGTTACCTTATTCTTGTTCATAAATAGAGTAATACACGTATATCTTTTAATTTCGTTGCATAATTAACTGATGGAACAGACGATGAAAAAACTATTAATATTCACACTAATAGGCTTGACTGGATTAACTTCCATGGGCCAGACACATAGGCTGAAAGGTAACGGACAAATATTCTGGGAAGAGCATTTTAACTGGGAGAATCAGGCAGATCCCAAAGGATGGACTGCTCCGGCCGGGTGGATTATTGAAGATAATTCCACTGATGACAACGGATTTACCTGGGTATGGACCAAAGACAGCATGCAGGGGCCATTTGCGCATCGGGATGGCGGCTATATTTTAAACTCCGAGACACGCAGCAATGGCTTCCTGACTATCGACC
The DNA here is from genome assembly GCA_903832165.1 of uncultured Bacteroidota bacterium. Taxonomy (GTDB): domain Bacteria; phylum Bacteroidota; class Bacteroidia; order Bacteroidales; family UBA12481; genus UBA12481. The sequence goes on from CAILAQ010000944.1 coordinate 1,528, forward strand.
TCGACAAACTCAATGCCGGCAGGGCTTATACCGACATGCTCTATGCCAACAGTTCGATCATCCTGCCTAAAATGAATTTCAGTACTCATTCATCAGTGATTATCAGCTTGCAACAGATGTTTAAATACTTCAACACTCCGAAAATGATCATTGAAGTAACAAACGACAATGGCGCACACTGGGCTGAGTTCGACCTGAAAATGGGTACGGCACGTGGAGTCAATACGCAGAACCTGCCTAACAACCAGGTTGCTCATTTTTCCGCAAACATCTCGGATGTGGCTGCCGGTCAATCAAATGTTACCATAAAACTCACCTGGTCAGGATCAATGCTTTATTTCTGGATGCTGGACGATCTGACTCTGCAGGAGGGTTGGGATAACGACCTTAAAATGAACCAATCTAGCGTTCAGCTGGTCGACAATAATCCTGATTCCCACGCCGGATTTTTATATATGATGCCGAAAACTCAAGTTCTTCCGATTGGATTATTTGAAGGCAGTGTGGTCAACTATGGTGAAATTGAGCAGACCAAAGTTCACCTGGAGGCTGAGATCAAGAAGAACGGTATTTCTCAATTTAAAGAGACATCCAATTCATTACCCTATGTATTTTATGGAGATCCTGCCGATACCTTATATATAAACAAATCATTCACCCCGGTGGATTATGGGCATTACGAAATGCTAATATCGATGAAATCCGGCGAGGTTGATCAGAACCCCGGAAACAATGAAAAGACTTCTTATTTTCATGTCACCGACCGTGTTTTCTCCAGAACCCCCGATGTGAGTGAGGCCGATGAGAGTCCTTGGAGAGACTACTACCAGGAGACCCATGAGGGTGACCTGATGGGTGCAGAGTTTGACCCTGTCACGGATTGTCTGGCAAACTCGATAACTGCCTTTATTTCAAAAGCTAATATCGGTGCCGATTTCAGGTTTGTCCTTCTGGAAATAGTATCGACTGCCGGCACTCAGCCAGATGTAAAAGAATTGTTGGTTTCTGATATGGTGACTGTAGATTCAGCCCTTCTAAAAAAGGGCTGGGTAACTTTGCCGCTGATATTGGATGGTTTGGGCGAAAAAATGAAAGCCGGGAAGAGATATATGGCAGCCGTTCAGTTCTGGACTTATATAACCGCTGAAAACCTGATCAACCGGAAAAATGCCTTTTGGATCGGAAGCACCAAAACCTATCCCGACTCCTTTGATAAGCAATGGGTATACATGGGATTCGAAGGGTTCTGGAGAAAGGGTTCTAATTTCAACAAGATGATTCGCCTGAACATCAATAACCATGAAAATCGGATTGATCATGTTCAGGAATCTTCTCTTGAGCCATCCCTCGGGCAAAACTATCCGAATCCTTTCTCTCAATATACCAGGATCGATTACAGCCTGACCGCTGTAACAACAGTATCTTTTGAGGTAAGGGATATCTCGGGAAAATTGATCATGCAATCAGATCAGGGAATCAGACAGGCCGGGCAACAAAGCATTATACTGTCAAATGCAAGCCTTGATAACGGATTCTATTTTTATACCCTTAGAGCAGGAAAATCCAGTATAACGAAGAAAATGCTCGTAACTAAATAATTGCAGAGGATTAAAAGGTAACTATTGACAAGCTTTCGGTGTCACCGGTCATCTGTCATCTGTCATCTGTC
>CAILAQ010000945.1 GCA_903832165.1 uncultured Bacteroidota bacterium
AATAATTCGGCTTAATTGGCCATGAAAATAACTATTTAGCCCGGTTTTGCGCATAATTTTCACGAAACAGTTGCCTCATTTTCGGGATACTGCTATCTTCGAAGATTGATTACCTAAATAAATTACCATGAAGATTTCTATTGTTGGAACAGGTTATGTCGGCCTCGTTACCGGAACATGTTTTGCTGAAACCGGGGTAACTGTGACATGCGTTGATATAGATAAAAACAAGATTGACATGCTGAACAGCGGACAGGTCCCGATCTATGAGCCAGGCCTGGACGACATGATCAAAAGAAATATTGAAAAAGAACGCCTGTTTTTTACTACAAAGATAGAGGAGAGCCTTGTCGAGGCCAATGTAGCCTTCATTGCTGTTGGCACCCCTCCGGACGATGACGGCAGTGCTGATTTAAGATATGTTATTGGTGTGGCAAGGGATATAGGCAGATTCATGGATCACTATCTGGTTATTGTTACGAAGAGTACTGTACCCATAGGGACTGCAATCAAGGTTCGTGCTGCAATAAGGGAAGAACTGGATAAGCGAGGGGTAAATGTTGAATTTGATGTTGCATCAAACCCCGAATTCCTTAAAGAAGGGTCTGCAATTGCTGACTTTCTGAAACCCGACAGAATTGTTTGCGGAGTAGATTCTGAGATGGCGGAGAAAACGCTGGCCCGCCTGTATAAGCCGTTTGTGCTTAACGGACATCCGCTGCTGTTCATGGACATTCCTTCTGCAGAAATGACGAAATACGCCGCAAATGCAATGCTGGCAACAAAGATCAGTTTCATGAACGATGTTTCCAACCTGTGTGAAATTGTCGGGGCCGATGTTGACATGGTCCGGAAAGGCATTGGGAGCGACACACGTATCGGCACCAAATTTATTTATCCGGGAGTTGGATATGGTGGAAGTTGCTTCCCGAAAGATGTTAAAGCGCTGATTAAAACAGCATCAGAATACGGATATAACATGAGGGTTTTGCAATCGGTTGAAGAGGTCAACTATGACCAGAAGAAACTCATGTTCTCCAAGGTTAGCAAATACTTCGACGGCAAGCTGAAAGGCAAAACCATTGCGATATGGGGTCTGGCATTTAAGCCAAACACGGATGATATGCGTGAAGCACCTTCATTGGTGTTCATTGAACAGATCCTGGCAGCGGGAGCTCACGTCGTTGCTTACGATCCGGTTGCCATTCATGAAACGAAAAGAAAAATCGGTGATATCATTACCTATGTAAATGACCAGTACGAAGCTATTATTGATGCTGATGCCCTGGTTTTACTTACCGAGTGGAATGAATTCCGGGTACCTAAGTATAAGATCATGGCCAAGCTGATGAAGAACCATGTAGTTTTCGACGGCAGGAACATTTATGATGCTGAAGAGATGCAGGAAGTAGGATTTAAGTACTTTGGTATGGGCAGGAAAGTCAGATAACTATAGATTGAATGAAAAAAATATTAGTCACAGGTGGCGCAGGTTTTATCGGTTCTCATTTATGCGAGAGATTGCTGAACGAAGGCAATGAAGTCATCTGTCTGGATAATTATTTTACCGGCAGCAAGCGAAACGTAGTCCACCTGCTAGACAATCCATTTTTCGAATTGATCCGTCATGATGTTACTGAACCCTTTTTTATTGAGGTTGATGAAATATACAACTTAGCCTGTCCGGCTTCACCAATTCACTATCAGTATAATTCCATCAAGACTATCAAGACCTCTGTGATGGGTGCGGTTAACATGCTGGGTTTGGCAAAACGCATAAAAGCCAAGATTCTCCAGGCTTCAACAAGTGAAGTTTATGGTGATCCAAAAATCCATCCGCAGACTGAAGATTACTGGGGTCATGTAAATCCCATCGGACTCAGGTCATGTTATGATGAAGGGAAAAGGTGCGCTGAATCCCTGTTCATGAATTACTATCACCAGAACAATGTAAGAATAAAGATCATACGCATTTTCAATACTTATGGTACCCGCATGCATCCTCAGGATGGAAGAGTGGTATCAAATTTCATCATTCAGGCTCTTAACAATCATGACATTACTATTTACGGCGATGGGAATCAAACGCGCAGTTTTCAGTATGTCGATGATCTGGTTGAAGGGATGATCCGCATGATGGCCACCGGAGATGAATTTGTCGGGCCGGTGAATATCGGGAACCCTATAGAGTTCACAATAAAGGAATTGGCTGAAAAGGTTATTGAATTAACCGGATCACGATCCAAGCTTATATACATGCCGCTGCCAGAAGATGATCCTACTCAAAGGCAGCCTGATATCTCACTCGCTAAAAAAACATTAGGCGGATGGGAGCCAAAAGTTCATCTGGAAGAAGGATTAAACAAGACCATAGCCTATTTTAAACAGCTGGAAAACCTATAGAAATATGAAAGGAATCATCCTTGCAGGAGGAGCCGGAACGCGACTGTATCCCCTCACAAAAAGCATATCAAAGCAAATCGTGCCTATTTACGACAAGCCCATGATCTATTATCCGATGTCGGTTCTGATGCTGGCGGGCTTGCGTGAAATCCTGATTATCTCCACTCCCAAGGACCTTCATTTATATCAGGACCTCTTTGATACAGGAGAATCCCTGGGTTTGAAGATCTCGTATAAGGAGCAACCCTCTCCGGATGGACTCGCGCAGGCATTTATTATTGGCGAGGAATTTCTGGATGGTGATGAAGCGTGTCTGGTTTTGGGTGATAATATTTTTTACGGCTATAATTTCGGACGAATACTGGAGGATGCCGCCAAACTGAAAGAGGGTGCCGTTGTATTCGGATATTATGTTACTGATCCTGAACGCTATGGGGTTGCCGAATTTGACGACAACGGCAAAGTAATGAGTATCGAGGAAAAGCCGCTGCATCCGAAATCCAACTATGCAGTTACCGGACTCTATTTCTATGATAAAACGGTAGTTGAAAAGGCAAAATCCTTGAAGCCATCCGTCAGGGGAGAACTGGAAATTACTGATCTGAACAGGTTATATCTGGAAGAGTTTTCCTTAAAGGTCAGTCTGCTTGGCAGGGGAATGGCCTGGCTCGACACGGGTACCCATGACAGTTTACTGCAGGCATCTAATTATATTGCCACCATTGAGCAGCGTCAGGGGCTTAAAGTAGCCTGTCTGGAGGAGATCGCCTTTAAGATGGGATATATCACCAAACAGGATCTGCTCAACCTTGCGCAGCCGCTGATAAAGAATCAATACGGCCAGTACCTGATGGCCATTGCAAATGAGAAAATCAAGAACTGGTAACTAAATCATGACAATAAAAGAATCGCCCCTTCCCGGGTTGCTGATCATTGAGCCCAAGGTTTTTGAGGATGCCCGCGGATATTTCTTCGAAAGTTATAACGCAAAGGAATTAACCGATGCCGGGATTGATGCTCAGTTTGTTCAGGACAACCAGTCGCTGTCGCAATATGGGGTTTTGAGAGGATTGCATTACCAGCTGGCCCCTTTTGCCCAAAGCAAGCTGGTTCGCGTTCTGTACGGCTCGGTCTGGGACGTAGCCTTAGATATCAGAAAGAACTCCCCGACTTTCGGCCAGTATTTCGGAATTGAACTAAGCGCTGAAAACCGGATCCAGCTGTACATACCAAAAGGCTTTGCCCATGGATTTGCAGTAACCAGTCCGACTGCCATATTTTTCTACAAGTGCGACAGCTTTTATAATCCGGAAGCTGAAAGGGGTATACATTTCAACGATCCGGAGCTGTCAGTTCCCTGGCCAATTCCTGAGGAGGAAGCAATCGTAAGCTCGAAGGACAGGGTATTACCTTTATTTCAAGATGCCGTAATGAATTTCGTCTTCCGTCAATGAAGAAAATAAAAATCCTTTTAACCGGGGCCAATGGTCAGCTGGGCCAGTGTTTATTGCACCTGGGTGGTTTTTCAGAAATCGTGGATTGGGTTCCGACTGATTACGATGAGCTCGACATTACGAACCGGGAGGAGGTCCTGAATTTCGTTAATTCCTACACACCCGATTATATCATTAACTGCGCAGCATACACAGCTGTGGACCAGGCTGAAAAGGAGTACGACAAGGCCCTCAGAATCAATGCTGATGGTCCGGAAAACCTGGCCATTGCAGCCAAATCGGCAAATATTCCACTGATACATATCTCCACTGATTATGTATTCTCAGGACAGAGCTTCAAGCCTTATGTTGAAACCGACAAGCCCGATCCGCAGGGAGCTTATGGAAAGACCAAGCTTGCCGGTGAGGAAGTGCTTTTAAAAACCGGTGGGAAAATAATTATCGTGAGGACAAGCTGGCTTTATTCGGAATACGGAAAGAATTTTTTCCTCACGATGCTCAGACTGGGTAAGGACAAGCAATCGATCGGAGTAGTTGCTGACCAGATTGGTTCGCCCACCTATGCGGGGGACCTTGCCACCGGGCTGATGAAAATTGTTCAATACGACGCACTGCATGAGGGTTGGCTCAGTGCCCCCGAGATATATCATTTTTGCAACACCGGGGTTGCCAGCTGGTACGATTTATCCGTTGCTGTAATGGAAATTGCAGGATCAACCTGTGAGGTTAAACCGCTGAGTACCGAGCAATACCCGTTGCCGGCGCCAAGGCCGGCGTACAGCATTCTCGACACTGCCAGATTCAGGAATATTTTCTGGCCGGAAATCCCGTACTGGAGAAGCAGCCTTCGTTGCTGTCATGAGAAATATGAATTACTAACACACAGGATATAAACGATATGGACACAAAAGTGATGGAGAAGGCCATGCAATGGCTGGCACCTGAATTTGACCGGGAAACCAGGCAACAAGTGCAATGGATGATCGACAACGATCAGGAATCGCTGAGTGAATCATTTTATCGCAGCCTGGAGTTCGGAACCGGCGGGATGCGCGGCATCATGGGGCCGGGGACCAACAGGATGAATATCTATGTAATTGGAATGGCTACCCAGGGTTTGTGCAATTATATCAAGAAGAATTTCCCAGGGAGGGACGATCTGAAAGTGGCAATAGCGCATGACAGCCGCAATAATTCAAGATTATTTGCTGAAACCACTGCGAAAGTAATTTCAGCCAATGGAATACATGCCTACCTATTTGAAAGTCTCAGACCTACCCCTGAATTATCCTTCTCAATCAGGCATCTCGGCTGTCAGTCGGGAATTGTGGTAACAGCCTCTCACAATCCAAAAGAATATAACGGGTACAAAGTATATTGGGACGATGGTGGTCAGGTGATTGCGCCGCACGATGAGGACATCATCAAAGAGGTTGAAAAAATACAGAGCATCACGGAAGTCCGTTTTGAAGGCAATCCGGCCCTGACGCATACGTTGGGGCAAGAGATCGATGAGGCTTATCTGTCGTGTATTACCTCATTATCATTGAATCCGGAAATCAACCGGAAGCATCATGATCTGAAGATTGTATACACGCCTATCCATGGAACAGGCGTAACTCTTGTTCCATCCATTCTGAAGAGATTCGGTTTTACCAACGTCATGAATGTTCCCGAGCAGGATATCCCTGACGGAAATTTCCCGACTGTGGTATCTCCTAATCCGGAGGAAAAAGCCGCACTTAATCTGGCGATTGACAAAGCCATTGCAACAAATTCTGAGCTGGTTATGGCTTCCGATCCGGATGCTGACCGGGTAGGAATAGCGATCAGGGACCGTAACGGTAGTTTCAAATTACTGAATGGCAACCAGACAGGATCCCTTTTAATATATTATCTCCTGAAGAACTGGTCAGATAAAGGAAAGCTGAAAGGCAATGAATTCATTGCAAGAACGGTTGTAACCACTCCGTTGTTTGAGGATATTGCCAACGACTTCGGGGTAAAAACCTATGTGGTTTTAACCGGGTTCAAATACATTGCCGACATCATCAGGAATAAGGAAGCCAATGAAGTCTTTATCGGTGGAGGTGAAGAATCCTATGGTTTTATGGTAGGAAGTTTTGTCCGCGACAAGGATGCTATTTCCTCCTGTGCCATGATAGCCGAGGTTGCGGCATGGGCTAAAGATCAGGGAATGACTTTGCTTGATCTCCTAGAGGCCATTGCTGTAAAATACGGATTGTACAAAGAGCACCTGATATCGATAGTTCGCAAAGGCCAATCCGGTGTTGCGCAGATCAATGCCATGATGGAAAGGTTCCGCAGTCAACCTCCAAAATCTTTAGGCGGATCGGATGTTGTTTTGCTGCATGATTTTCTCACCGGCAAGACGCTTGATCTGATTACAGGTAAGCAAACAGGCATAACTTTACCGAAATCCAATGTACTGCAATTTATCACGGCAGACGGGTCCATTGTATCCGCCCGTCCTTCAGGCACCGAACCAAAAATCAAGTTCTATTTCAGTGTAAAGACAACTGCAGATCATGCATCCGGGCTCCCTGCTGCTGAGGAAGTGTTGAACCAGAAAATAACAGCACTGATTGCCTCGCTGGGGATAAACCTTGATAACTGATGATTTAATCGGAACGGTATGAAATCTTATCGAAAGGAACTTTGGTTTCACTCGAACCAGCGGCGCGAGCTGATTAATATTACACCTGAAGTTGAAGAGTGTCTGAGAGAAAGCGGCATCAGAGAGGGAATGTTACTTTGCAATGCGATGCACATCACCAGTTCCGTATTTATAAACGATGATGAATCGGGGCTACATCAGGACATTGAGAAATGGCTGGAGGGTCTTGCTCCGGAGAAACCTTACAGCCAGTACCGTCATAACTCCTACGAAGACAATGCTGATGCTCACCTGAAGCGCACCGTCATGGGGCGTGAGGTAGTTGTCGCGGTTACGGCAGGGAAGCTGGATTTCGGGCCCTGGGAGCAG
>CAILAQ010000946.1 GCA_903832165.1 uncultured Bacteroidota bacterium
GTTCATCTCACCGGAAAATTCACCAACGCGGTAAACCTCACCCCCCACGGTATATTCATAAGCTACGGCAAGTATCTCGTCCGAACCCAGCTGCTGATTTAAGGAGATATAACCCAGCTTTGCATTCAGCTGATATTCTTCGGTGGTAAGCCTTCGTGCATTCTCAATTTTTTCATAGTCCTGACCGCCAAGAAAACCGAAAGAAGCCAGCGGAGTGAGAACGCCGTTTACCTGCCCGATATCCCGGATACCGGAATAATTAGCTATAAGATTACCATACAGGTCGTTAAGCTTATTGCTGGGATATCTTCCCGGCCCAAGATATTTAACAAACCCGGTATTAAAGATATTTGTACCGGTGGCGCTGGTACCTTCTGCAAGGTCCATAAAGGCCACCACGTTACGTGATTCGCTGAAATTGCTGTTCTTATTGGTTATCCAGACCTCAACCCGTGTAATATTGATCCCTGATTTGATAACCGGCATGTTTTTCAGAGCTGCGTCGTAAGTATCCCTGAAATAATGAGAGAGAAAGAAGTGCTTGTTGGATTCATACTCATCAGCCTTAATCTCAAACTCGTTGGCTACTCCCCCGCCCTGTACATCTATGGATTGCGTTTTACCCTGTTGCTGTGAGAAGATGGTGGTCATCGTCAGGCGGCCGAACTGCATTTCAGTCTTGATCCCGAACAAGCTCTGACTCCCGGTGATCAGGGAGCCGGTTAATGGAAGGCTGACGTTTCCGGCCTCCACTTTCCTCAGAATTTCGTCGTCCTTGCCGGTATAGGCAATTCGCGTCTTATTCTCAAAATCAAAGGTGGCTTTGGTGTTATAAGTGATTCCAAGTTCCATTTTATCGCCGATCTGGCCGGTGACGTTCATCTGGATTTCGTTATTGAAATCGAAGGTGGTATTCTTCCTTACTTTCTCAGGAAGTGCAGGGTTATCGGTTTTATTTATCTGGACTCCAAACGTAAGCTCGGCGGAGCCCTGAGGCTTGATTGATATCACATTGGAACCGAAAATGCGGTCGAAGGCTTCCCCTCCGATATACAATTTCGGGATCAGGCCTTGCTGCGACTGGAACTGTTCACCGCCTACCCGCTGTTTCCAATAATCCTTGACCGATTTATTAAGTTCATATTTCTGATACTGCGGCTGAGTAAGAAAATAAGGATCTCCAAAATTTTTATCGCCAAGTTTCTGCTGAAACTTATAATCGTTTTTCTCCGGGTCAAACTCGATAACAGAGCCCATGTTTTTTGGGTCCTTCAGATAGAGTGGCGACTGAACATTAGAAGATAATGACGGATAATTCAGGGTTCGGGGAATGGGATAGCGAAGCGTTGCTGTAGTGTCCCTTTTGGTGGTATCTGCTATCTGCTTAGCTGCAACAGCCGTCTTTTTTATCTGTGCAGACAACGATACCGGCAGCCCATAAAGGATCACGGCGGTAATTAGAAATATCAGTTTGTGAATCGATGGTCTGTGCAGCATAGAGGCTCCGGATACAATTAAAGTTTCTTCAAGGCCAGCTTTACAAGTTCTTCGGCTCCGTTTAACGGATTATCCTTAAGAATCTGATCCAGTGCTTTAATCGATTCATTACGGCCGAAACCAAGCATAACCAAAGCAGATAACGCTTCATCCTTTGAGGTATTGCCCTGTACTGCCAAAATACCCCCTGCTTCCTCCGTTTTTCCGATTTTATCTCTCAGATCGATGATCACCCGTTGAGCAGTTTTTATACCGACGCCCTTTACACTCTTCAACAGACTAACGTTATCGGTTTGAACAGCCCTGCGGATATCAGGTGTCGTGAGGGAGGAAAGCATCATTCGGGCAGTATTTGGCCCGATGCCGCTTACGGTGATCAGGAGTCTGAACATTTCGCGCTCTTCCCCCGATGCAAATCCAAAAATAGTATGCGAATCCTCACGAATAACCTCCTCGGTGAGTAAAATCACCTGTTCCTTGCCGCGCAGTGTGGCATAAGTCTGCAGAGAGATCTGAATAAGATACCCTATACCTCCTTGATCCACAACAGCGATAGCCGGAGTTAATTCAGCCAGTCTTCCTGATATATACTCGTAAATAGCCATTACAACCGAATTGGGATTTATTGAGCTCCGAGAGCGTTCTTTTTAAGTTCGCGATTTGCTTTACGGGATTTATAAATATCAACTGCCATGTATATTGCCTGTCGCATAGAGTCGGCACTGGCCTTATCGAGGCCGGCAATTTCATAAGCGGTGCCGTGGGCGGGAGAGGTGCGGACAAATGGCAGGCCGGCAGTATAGTTTACCCCTGTATCAAAAGAAAGTGCTTTAAAAGGTGCCAGTCCCTGATCATGATACATCGCAAGTACGGCATCAAATTTCTGATACAATCCGGATCCGAAATATCCATCCGCCGCATAGGGCCCAAGGGCCATGATATTTTCCTGGCGGGCCATCTCAAGAGCGGGCTTGATAATGTCGCGCTCTTCGTTTCCGAGCAACCCCTCGTCGCCCGAGTGCGGGTTCAGTCCGAGAACGGCTATCCGGGGTGAATCGATATCAAAATCACGGCGCAGGGAATGGTCGAGAATACGCAGTTTCGAAAGCAGCAGATCCGTGGTTATTGACCCCGGCACCTGCGATAAAGGCATATGGCCTGTAACGACACCCACTTTGAGGTATTCGCTTACCATGAGCATAAGAACATCTCCTGAGGAGAGTTTTTCCTGCAGATATTCAGTATGTCCGGCAAAATTAAAGTCCTTGCTTTGAATGGTATGCTTGTTGATCGGTGCGGTAACCAGCAGATCGATCTGATGTTCGATCAGGTCAGCTACAGCCATCTCCAGGGAGATAAAAGCAGCCTCACCGGCATAGCCCGATGCTTTACCAAGTTCAACGCGGGCATTATCATCAAGGCAATTGATCAGGTTAGCCCTGCGGGGATTTGCCTCACGAGCTGTTGCGACACTGTTAAGGCTGAAATTTGGAATATTGAGGGCTTTCCTGTGATAGGCAAGAACTTTTGGCGAACCATACACCACCGGCGTGCATACATCAAGGATTCTGGGATCCATAAGAGCCTTTATGATCACTTCGTATCCGATTCCGTTAATATCCCCCTGGGTAATTCCAACCCTTATTCTATGTTCATCCATAATGTGTCCTTACAGTTTGTAATATTTCGTAATGAAATCAAGTAATAATCTGACGCCGGTACCCGTACCTCCCAGTCCGCGATAACTGTCGCGGGCAGGAAGAAAGGCTGTTCCGGCGATATCGATATGTATCCAGGGATAAGAGGTAAAACGCTCCAGGAATTTACCGGCAGTAATAGCGCCGGCATTCCGTCCCCCGATATTTTTTACATCAGCAATTTCTGATTCGATCAACTTTGCATAATCTTCCCACAGCGGGAATCTCACCAGTCGCTCATGCACGGAATATCCCGACTGTATGAGTTGATTAAAGGTGTCATCCGGGGCGGTTCCCATAATCACAGATCCCTGTGAACCTATGGCCACCTGGGCAGAACCGGTGAGTGTGGCCAGGTCGATTACCAGACCCGGCTCATATTTCGAGGCATAGCTCAGGGCATCAGCAAGAATCATTCTGCCTTCGGCATCGCAATTCAGCACTTCAACGGTAGTGTTGTTATGCATCCTGATCACATCGCCCGGGGCATAAGCATTTCCATCGGGCCTGTTATCCGTTGCAGGTATCAGTCCGATGGTACGCACCGGCAATCCCATTCTGGCCATTCCGATCATTGTTCCGGCAACTGCAGCAGCACCGGCCATATCGCACTTCATCTCGTCCATGCTGCCGGGCGTAGGCTTGATGCTCAGTCCGCCGGTATCGAAAGTCACGCCTTTACCCACCAGCACCAGCGGGGCTTCATTTACGGCATGTTCGGGCTCCCAGGTAAGTATGATAAATCTCGGAGGATCAATGCTGCCTTGGTTGACGGCCAGCAGTCCTCCCATCCGTAGTGATTCAATCTGTGTTTTATCGAGTATTTCAACCGAAATTCCGGTTTCATGGCAGAGAGCTGCCACATCTTCCCCTAATTGCGGAGCATTCAGGTAAGAAACAGGCTCATTCACAAGATCGCGGGTTAAATTCACCGCATGGATTCTCGCATTTAAATTTTTGATAGTTGCAGCATTCCCGTTTAGTACTCCCAGCCGGCTGATTGAATGTTTTTTCGCTTCAGGTTTTGAAAAATACTTCAGGAACTGATAGCTGCTCAGAGCGATCCCCTCGGCCAGGGCTTCAACCCAGGCTGGTTGACCGGAATGATCAACGATGACCGCCTCCTCCCACTTGTTCCGGCAGGCGATATCATGAACTTCGAAACCGCTGGTTCTCCAGTTCTCCAGAAGGGCGTCACCCTTCTTTACCGGATCCGGAATCACGATAATATCAAAGTGACTTAACCGGTTGAGAAGTATCAGCCGCAGATGATTATCGAGGCAAAGGCTGATATACTCCTTCTCTGCAGCAGGCCATTCCTGAGTCCGCACCTCATCAGCACCGGTAAAAATCAATATCCGGTTCTGAGCAGGCAGGATCAGATCGCAATTGTACAGTAACATAAGGAAATAACGGATTTAATCGCGTAAAGTTAAAAAAATCTGACCCAAACGGATGGGAGAGCCTGACAATTAGCCTAAATTGCGGCGACAGAACCAAAGAAAGATGATCAACACAAGTGATTTAGCCCAAAAGGCTTACCTGGGAGAATGGCTCACGAAGGAGGAGGCGATGTTTCTTTATCTGAATGCCGGTGACGGCGAATTGATGGAAACGGCTCATCATATACGGTTGAAGCTTCATCCTGAGCCTGTGGTAACCTGGATCATCGACCGGAATGTCAATCTCACGAATATCTGTGTTTCGTTTTGCAAATTCTGCAATTTCTGCCGGCGCGGACAGGATGAAGATGCCTATATCACCACACTTGAGCAGTACCGCGAAAAGATTGACAACCTTTACCAACTGGGTGGCCGTCAGCTTCTTCTGCAAGGCGGGATGCATCCAACTCTTGGACTGGATTACTATATCACACTTTTCAAAAACCTCAAGAGCGAATATCCACAGTTAAAATTGCATGCACTCGGACCACCGGAGATTGTACATCTGGCCAAAATGGAACAAACCGATTTTCAAACCGTGCTGACCGAACTCAGAAAGGCCGGTCTGGATTCACTGCCAGGCGCCGGTGCAGAGATATTGGTCGATCGGGTGCGACGGATCGTATCGAAAGGAAAATGCGGTACGGAAGATTGGCTGGAGGTGATGCGCATTGCCCATCGGATGCATCTGCCAACCTCGGCTACCATGATGTTCGGCCATGTGGAAACCCTGGAAGAAAGGGTGGAACACCTGTTCCGGATCCGCGATCTGCAGGCGGAAAAACCCACAGACAGTCTGGGATTCCTGAACTTTGTTCCCTGGCCGTTCATGGATGAGGGTACTGTTCTGCGTGAAGAAATGAATATTCGCAATTCGGTGGATACCAGGCAATACATCAGGCTGCTCGCTTTATCAAGAATTATACTGCCGAATATCAGCCACATACAGGCGTCATGGCTAACGGTTGGCAAATCAGCAGGACAAATTTGCCTGCATGCGGGAGCCGACGATTTTGGCTCCGTCATGATCGAAGAAAACGTTGTTTCATCAGCAGGGGCTCAGAACAAGATGGATTCAGCCGGAATGCAGGCAGCCATCCGGGAAGCCGGATTTACTCCCCGCCGCCGGAACCAGCTATTTTTGGAAGAGTCTCACAATATCATTCCCGTTAGAGAATAACACCAGAGCAAGCAGCAATACCATTCCAACGATCTGTGCATATTCCATGAACTTGTCATTAGGCTTTTTACCCGTAATAATTTCAAATCCAAGGAAGAAAACGTGACCGCCATCGAGGGCTGGTATTGGAAGAATATTAAGAACCGCGAGCATAATTGAGAGCAGGGCCGTCATATTCCAGAATTTATGCCAGTCCCACGCAGCCGGGAAGATCTTGCCGATGGCAATAAATCCGCCCAGTGATTTATAGGCGCCGGTTTTCGGACTGAAAATCATTTTGAGATCTTTCAGATAGGAAGATATGGTGGTCACTCCCTTTTTAACTCCGGCGGGAAAACAGGCAAAAAATCCATATTTGATCTCTTTCTGCTCAAAAAATGTTTCCGGATCAAGGCGGTAGGCCCCGATTTTTCCATCCTTCGGCACCACCAGCGGGAAAGCCATCAGGCTCCCGTTCCTGTCGACATTGATTAAAACGGAATCGCCAATATGCTTCTTAAGCTCCATGTAGAAAAGATCGAAATATGGCAGGTTCATTCCGTTAATTCCGACAATCCGGTCATTAACCTGCATGCCCGATGCCTTGGCCGGATATCCTGACATAAAATCACTGATAACAAAAGGATAGGCATAATAGATAAAGCTCTTTTTCTCGATAAACTGTTTGGTAAAATCAGCGGGCAAAGCAACATCCACTTTTTGTCCGGCACGTTCCACCTGGATAGTTTTAGCCTTTTGGTAAACTATTTCAGGCACGACATCTTTAAAATCCTCTACCAACTTATTATCGATTGTCAGAATTTTATCGCCATGCTGCAGTCCGATATTGAGAGCAAGAGTATCGCAGATTATACCATATTTCATGTTCGCGGTGGGCAGATATTTTTCGCCCCAGGCAAACAACATCATGGAATAGATCAGAAAAGCGAGCAGCACATTAAACATTACTCCGCCGAGCATGATGAGCAACCGCTGTCCGGAAGGTTTTGAGCGAAATTCCCATGGCTGTGGAGGTAATTTCATGGCTTCCTTATCCATGGACTCATCGATCATACCGGAAATTTTCACGTAACCGCCAAGTGGTATCCAGCCAATACCATACTCCGTGTCACCCCTTTTGATTTTAAACAGGGAGAACCAGGGATCGAAGAAAAGATAGAACTTCTCTACCCTTGTTTTGAATATGCGGGCAAAAATAAAGTGGCCGAATTCATGCACGATGACCAAAAGTGAGAGACTCAACAACAACTGTGCGGCTTTGATCAGGACTACCATTGATTATACTTTTTAGACAAATGATGATGCAATTGACCGGGCTTCGCGGTCGGATTCAATATATTCTGATAAACCGGCAACAGATAAAAATGTTGCCTTCTGAATAGTCTTTTCTATAATGCGCGTCATACCATAAAATCCAACTTTGTCATGGAGGAAGGCTTCCACGGCAACTTCGTTGGCTGCATTCATGATGCACGGCATGTTGCCCCCGCTTCGCATGGCTTCCAGTGCAATCGCCAGGTTCGGAAACCTGACTGAATCCGGGGCTTCAAAAGTCAGGCTGGGATATCCCGCGAAATCGAATTTCGGAAAAAGTCCGTTCAATCTCTTCGGATAACTCATGGCATACAGGATCGGCAGCCTCATATCCGGCAGGCCCATCTGGGCTTTAATCGAGCCATCGCAAAACTGAACAAGCGAATGAACGATCGACTGCGGATGAACGATCACATCGATCTGTTCCGGCCGAAGATTGAATAGCCAGCGGGCTTCAATCACTTCCAGGCCTTTGTTCATAAGGGATGCAGAATCGATGGTAATTTTTGCGCCCATATTCCAGGTAGGATGCTTAAGCGCGTCATGCGAGGTAACCTTTTCCAGGGCGGTGATATCCAATTTCCTGAACGGGCCCCCTGAGGCAGTGATATATATTTTGTCAACTTCAGCATGCTTTTCACCGGTAAGACACTGAAAAATAGCGCTGTGTTCAGAATCCACAGGGAGCAGGCCGACTTTGTTCTCCGCTGCCAGTCGGGTTACCAATTCGCCCGCTACGACCAGCGTTTCCTTATTAGCCAGGGCGATCTGTTTCCCTGCTTTTATGGCATGTATTACCGGTATCAGTCCGGCAAACCCAACCATGGCAGCGAGTACAATATCAACGCCTGCAGCGGTTACAGCCTCTTCGAGAGCATCCTCCCCACCGCATACCCTGACAGGTAACCCCGCAAGAGCAGTACGGACAGTATCCAGATGGCTGTTGTCCGTAATCACCACCATTGATGGTAAAAAGCGGGCAGCCTGTTCGATAAGAAGTTTCGAGTTTGAGCGGGCGGTAAGTACTTCGACACCAAATTCCAGCGGGTGATTTGCGATCACCTCAAGAGTTTGCCTGCCGATAGAGCCTGTTGATCCCAGGATAGCAATCCGCTTCATTATTCAAAAGCAATAAAATGTTCAGGATTCAGGGGCCGGCCCAGGTGCCAGAGCTCAAAATGCAGATGCGGCCCGGTGGTTAATTCGCCGGTATTACCGACAGTGGCAATTACCTCTCCGGCTTTTACCCGATCGCCCACCTTTTTAAACAGCTCCTTATTATGCTTATATACCGACACCAGGTTATTATCATGCTGTATTTGAACGGTAAATCCGGT
Source organism: uncultured Bacteroidota bacterium (assembly GCA_903832165.1). GTDB lineage: Bacteria > Bacteroidota > Bacteroidia > Bacteroidales > UBA12481 > UBA12481. Next base: position 8,468 of record CAILAQ010000946.1, read on the forward strand.
TTCAGAGGTAAAGTCGGAGAGGATGACAGTTCCGTCGAGGACTGCTTTTATTCCCTGATTGCTGGCGGTGGCAATATCCACGCCATAATGTCTGGTGGTGTTATCGAAATGAGCCATGACCAGACCGCGTACCGGTGGGAAAAAATAAAGCTGGTTGAGGTTTCTGTTTTCCGCACTGGCATTTTCAGGGTTCAGGTTAAAACGCTGGGCTTTTTCCACGTTGAGTCTAAGTAGTGAATCCTCTGCAGAGCGATTGTCGGCAATCTGGGTGCTGGTCATTTTTGTTGTTGCCTCATCGGTGCTGTGTGTTTTTGGTGTACCGCCATTGACGATATTGATGAGGTTTTCGATAAACTGATCCTTGAGGGTGAGCTGATAATCGAGAGAATCGAGGCGCAGGGCATTCAGTCGGATGTTACGGGTCATCTCGGCTCTTGGATAACCAGGCACCAATTGCTTCAGTGGTGTATAGATTACCAGCATGATGACGATGAGGGTATAAACGGTGATGGAAATAGCCAGGGCATTAATCACGTTCATGCGTGAGAGTTTCATTTGCCAGACTTCTTCGAAAGAAGTTTCGCGCATGATTACCAGGCGGTACTTGCTTTTAAGCTTATGAACCAGTTTCTTTTTCGGCTCGGCCATCGGGGCTGAAATTGTTAATCGGGCAAAGATACGTAAAAAAGGTTTCGGGTGTCGGGTATCGGGTGTTGGCAGTTGGCAGTCAAAGACAGTTCCATCGGAGAGTTGTCATCCCCGCGAAGGCGAAGCCGGAGGCGGGGACCCCGTCCCTGACCGCGGCATTATGCGGAATCAATAAAATTTTCTTTAAGTTGATAACATAAGCTAAATTATATTATCTTTGTGACCGCAAACAATGCGGGGTGGAGCAGTTGGTAGCTCGTTGGGCTCATAACCCAAAGGTCACAGGTTCAAGTCCTGTCCCCGCTACGAAGATTAAACCTGTCAGCTTTCAAAAGCTGACAGGTTTTTTATTTTTACACTGGTCCATTGTTTTCGTCAATCTTTTAAGCAACCGATGGGCACTACCAACACACCATCCGGACGTTGGTAGGCTACCTGACCTCCTGTTAACACCATTAAAAATGAAGGTTTGTTCATCTTATCTGTATCGATTTTCTGACTGAGTTTTATCAGGTTATCGGCTGCTTCTTCAATTTGCTTGACACCTAATTTAATTTCTATAGCTGCCCAACGTCCATTATGAAGTTTAACAATAAGATCAGATTCAAGTTCTGATTTGTCACGATAATGAAAAAC
>CAILAQ010000947.1 GCA_903832165.1 uncultured Bacteroidota bacterium
CCCTCGATGGTAGTGTGTTCGTAGCTGTAACCCGGACCGCTATCGCCCCCGGTAATAGTATTCGGACTCACCTGCACCAGTCCAAACGGGGTTGCCGCACCGGGAAATGTTTTGCCCAGACCTTGCACTTCACCCGCCTTGTCAATACTGGTGCTGGCGCCGATAAAAGGGTTAACGTAATCGGCAGGCTTGCGGTTTTGGGCACATATAAGGGTCACTAATCCGGAGAGTAACAGAGTTGCTGCTAACTTTTTCATTTCCAGTTTTCTATTCTCTAATTCCATGGCTCGGATCATGATTTAAAGAGTTTATCGTTTGCCCATTTTGCTGGATTATTAATAATGTAATCAGCTATGGTTTGGAACGATTGTTCGTTACGAATAATGTGTTCATAATAATTACGTTGCCATAATTTCCCGTTGAATGGTTCCCAACCCATTGTTTTCACGCCATGGATATATTCAACGGTTGTAATGGATTTGAATGCATCCATCATATCGCCGACGGTTTTATTGGTCAATACCGTAGGGGCGTGCCCTTGTGGCCGCCCTATATCCGGTGGCCGCCCATCACCTATTCCGTTTGGGGCACCCACACCAATTTGGGCACCCACGTCGTTTTGCGGCCCCAATAGGGCACCCAATAGGGCACCCACGAGGGGTGCCCCTACGGCAACGATTTGCAAAATGGCATGAAAATGATTGGGCATGACCACAAATTCATGCAATTCAATATTGGTGAAACGTTTCGATAATGCCGACCATTCTTTTTGCACCATATCCCCCGCATCATTTAATATCATTTCCCCCATCGATATTTCCCCAAACAAACATGCCCTTTCCTGCACGCAAATGGTTATGAAATATAATCCGACCTGCGAATAATCGTATCCTTTTAACCGGATCGATTTGCGCTGATGGATGTTTGGGTTATAGGTCATTCTATTCCTGTTTATCGTATTCGTTCCAATGGAACATCGCCACATCATTCCATTTCACCGTAGGGGCGTGCCCTTGTGGCCGTCCTGCTATCTACCCATCAGCATTTTAAGTGTTGGCTCCACCGCACTCACCCACGCCTCGGCTCCCGCGCCATTCGGGTGGATCAGGTCGGGCATGAGGTCGGTATTGATGGTGCCGTCAGTGCGAAGAAAAACCTTATTTATATCGAGCCAGAAAACCTGCTTTCCATCGGCCAGCTTAGCGGTCAGTTCGCCGGCTTTCAGGGTGGCTTCCATAGCTTTGGCCGAACGGTTATACTTGCGGTGATAGGGAGTGATATCGCCAGGTCCTCCACAAATGAATATCCGCAGTATAAGAATTTTGGTGGTCGGGTGACGCTGTTTTATCAGGTCGACAATAGCTTTTGTCCCGGCAAAGACTTCCTCTGCGGTATGGATTTTCGGGTAATGCTGGTCGTCGAGATTATTGGTCCCGATCAGCAGCATTGCCACTTTTGGCGAGCGGGACTGGTCGAGTTCGCCGTTCATCAGGTTCCACAGGATATTCTCGGTGCGGTAGCCCGAATAGCCCAGGTTAATGGCATTGAGCGGGGCCAGATGCTTTTCCCATACAGCTTTGAGCGGTTTCCACTCCTCGCCTTCGCCCTCGAGACATTCCGTAATGCTGTTGCCGATGAGGAACAGGTCGTAATTACCCGATTTTATGGCCGCTACTTTCCGGTCGTGACGGGGGTTGTTAACGGGGGCTGGGAAGTCGGCATCGCCGGCCTTCTGGGCGCGGGAGGGGATCGCCAGGGAGGCGAAGAGGAGGATCAGGATTGAGTACTTCATAATCATAGTGTTGTGAGAAACAGAATAGGGCAGGAGGACAGTCCATCTAGGGCAGGAGGGCAAAAAGGCAGGAAGGCAGGAAGGAAAGTCAAAAGTTAAAATCATAAGGCGCACTTATTCAGGTTATTAAGCAAGAATTAAATACCAAGTTAAACACCAATCTCCTAGCCTCTTATTCCTTGATTCTTAATTCTTTTTACTAATTTTTGTCTTCTGCCCTCTGCCCTTTGGCCTAAATGGTCTGCCCTACAGCGCTATCGCGATCGAGCCTTTTCCGTTCCATTTGCGGACGATCGGGGCTTTGCCGGCACGGTTGATGGTGACGATAGTTTTGGATCCGTCGCGTTTCACCACGATATCAAACGTATTGCCAAAGGCATTGATCTTATTCAGCGCCATTTCGTTCCATCCGTCGGGCAGTTTGGGGGAAATGGTAAAGGAGTGCAGGCCGGTGGGTCGCAGTCCGAACATTCCCTCGGTAATCACGCGGCAATAGAGGGCCGATTCCCCGGAGAGCTGTTTCTGGTCGCCTTCGGGATAGGCCTCCACGGGATAGGGCACATGTACGCCAAGTAATCTCCTTTCGGAATACTTTTTCAGGTAATCCAGAGCTTTGGTGGTCTCACCCGCGGCAAAAACACCACGAAGTCCGTAAAGCGTTGAGCGATCCCAGAATGTCTTGTCACCCGCCTGGGTAGCTAATCCGTCGGCCGTCCATAAACGGGGAGAAAAAAGGGCATCAATGGTGCCCGCAGCGCGGTCGAAAATCCCAACGGTGAGCGGCATGCAGATCCACGAGCGGAGCACGACGTTTTCTTTATAATACCGATAGGTGTCGAATCCTTCCACGCGGGCGCCGAAATACTTGCCGATAGCGGTTTTCAGCCGGATGGCCTGCTTCATGTAATTATCGGCGAGCTGCTGCGGCTTGCCAATCTCGCGACACAGCATGGAGGCCGAAAGGAGGGCATCATAATAGAGGCTGCTGGTGCACAGGTTGGCCGTCCCTGCAGGAAAGCGGCCTTCCAGCTCGTCGCTGTCGGAGTTCACCACCCCATCGGAATTCACTTTCCTGCGACTGAACTCCAGGCAATACTCAATGAGTGGCCACAGTTCTTTTGCTACCGCGATATTCCCCGTGGCCAGTGCAAAGCGTGAGGCTCCATAAGCAATCATGGCCTGATCGCCCCGGTCGCCGGCACCGTCCCAAAAATCGATCCCCTCCGCAATAATAGAGCTGGGGATAGGCTTATACTGGGGGTTCATGAATTTCGCGAACCAGCGGTAGGCATTCAGGGCTGCTTCCTCGCCGAGCTTACTGCCGGCATAGCCAAACCACGGACCGGTATACTCAGCCTGGTCATTTGCCCAGATAGCGGCATGGTAGCGGAATCCTCCCGGGGAGTTGATGTACCCGTTTTTAGTTTTGAAGATACTCTCTCCAACCCGCTGGCGGGCAAAAGCAAAAGCTGTATTCAAAACGGCATCTGGTGTGACAAGCTGCATCTGGTTTTTTATGGAGTTGACCAGATTTATCCGCTTACTGAGTTCATTATCAAGGTTGATTTTTACCAGAGGTTCCCCGTTTCTTACGGCCTGATAAACCACTGCGAACACCACTGAATCTCCTTGCTGGAGCGTTTTTACCCCATCATTTAATGTATAGGTATAAACTGATAGCGGTCCGGAAGTGCTGTGAAGCGTATCGACCCTGATTTCTTTGAAATTGTACTCCATCGACACATTGCACGCCTTCTTATCGGAATTGATAAAAACATATTTCTCGATGGCAGCTGGCAGATCGGCAGAGGGTAATAACGTTCTCTTACAGATAAGCTTATTGGTGATACCGGTGCGGTCGTTCTTTTCCAGATTGCTGACTATCTGCATGATGCCGCTATGGTTTATCGATATAACTTTTTCATTCAAACCGGGATTCAGGTAGCCGTTGATGAGGCTGGGTTTCATCGGGGTCATATTCAGGAAGAACCGTGGAAGATCGCCGGCGGTGAAGCTAAGCATCAGCGTACCGTGCGTATCGTTGGGCTTCAAACGGAAATTCGGAAAGATGATGGTCCGCACGAGATCGGGACTCAGTGCACTGTCGACCGCATAGCGAACATGCAGGGAAACTTGCTGACCGCTCATTTCGATATGGTCAAAGTGCGGATCGCCGGGCTTAACGGTCCATTCGATGCTCCCGTTGTTCAGGATGTGCCAGCGGCTGGTTTTTTCCTGGGCGGGCAGGATGATGGGGGTCAGGAGGGCGAGGGCGAGAGAGAGGGTTCGGAGGGTCATGGGGAGGTTGTTGGTTGATTAGAGGGGGTGGCACAAAATAGGGCAAAAGGCAGAGGGCATAAGGCAGAAATTAGTTGCAAGTAATAGGAGAAAAGAATTAAGGTGCACTTCACATACACTTGTATGTCCAACTTCAGAATTCAGAATTGGTCTTCGAATCTCGACTTTCCAACTTCATTTTGCCTTTCTGCCCTCTTGCCTTTTTGCCTCATTTGGTCCAGAAGCGTTCGATTTCCTCGAGCGATTTGCCTTTGGTTTCGGGCACCCATTTCCACATGAAGAAGGCGGCGAGCAGGCCCATCACGGCATAAATCCAGTAGGCGAATCCATGGTGGAAGGTATTGGTGAG
>CAILAQ010000948.1 GCA_903832165.1 uncultured Bacteroidota bacterium
AAGCTCCCACTTCCTATTGCAAACTTGCTGGGCCCTTGGATTGCACGGGGGCTGGGATGAATGGCGACATTCTGTTTCTGGCACACAGGCAGCCATTTCCGCCCAATCGCGGGGATAGCATCCGCAGCTGGAACATCCTCAAGGCGCTGGCAAAGCTGGCGCCTGTCCATCTTGTGTCATTTGCCGACAGCGATCCTGATACCCTTCAGGCGCTCCATTTGCACCAATGCCACCTGCCAGGCTGAACGGGCCCTGATGAGTTCGTTCTTTTGAATGCGGGCCTCTATGGCCGACTGACGGGCATCCACCTCCATGATGGTTCCCGTGCGGAAACGGATACTGTCGGCCCGGGCCAGGTCAAGCATGCGCTGATAATTATCTTCCTGAACATCGAGCAGCAATTTTTCCTTCAGGCCGGTATAATAAACCAGCGCCGCATCGGCCCGTAGATTCTGGAAATAAGTCTGCAATACTAATCCCGACAGGTCACGCTCCGATTGTGCAACACTGATCCTGGCCGACCGCACATTGCCCAGACTGAGTGAGTAGCTCAGTCCGGCATCAACGCCTTTCCCCATTTGTATCTGCCGGTCCTGATTATCGGAATATCCCACCGCTATTTCGGGATTATTAAAAACTTTCGCGGCTTTCACCGTGGCATCCGCAATGTCAAGATTGAATTTTTCGGCAATATAACCGAGGTTCCCCTGTGCCACTTGCTTTAAATAATCCTGTACGCTAAGGGGCTTGATAATAGCGGCTTTACCCTCCTGAGCGAAGCTGTTAACGGTGGATAAAAAGATCAGCAGGGCAATGGGAAATATATTTATCGATCTAACTGTTTTCATTCTCGTTGTTTTCGGGTTTGTCATATTTCTTCTCAAGCATATAATAGAGCGCCGGCAATGCATACAGCGTAATCAGGGTCCCGAAGGCGAGGCCGTACACGATGACGGTAGCCAGTGGCCGCTGAACATCCGAGCCGATATTGGTCGAGAGTGATGCCGGCACCAGTCCGATGATCGCCACCGTTGCCGTGATCAGCACCGGCCGGAAACACTGGATAGTTCCCTCAATAACCGACTCCATCAGCTCCAGTCCCTTTTTTCTCAGCTGGTTGATACGGCTGATCATCACCACGCCATTCTGGATAAACACCCCAAAAAGGGCGATAAATCCCACGGCAGAGGAAACATTGAATGTCATTCCGGTAATGTTCAGCGCCATCATCCCGCCAAAGAGCGAAAGGGGCAGCAAACTGATCAGAAAACCGGCTTGCCGGAAAACGCCAAAAGTCCCGAAAAGCAGGAGGAACATTAGCGCCAGCGCCAGGGGAACAATAATCGCCAGCCGGGCATAGGCCCTTTTCTGGCTGTCGAATTGTCCGCCCCAGTGAATCCTGAACTGACTGTGATCATACGTCACGCCATCCTGGATTTTCTGGCGGGCCTCATCCAGGAACGAAGTCATATCGCGGCCCCTGAGGTTCACGCGCACGGTTAAATACCGGTGGTTGCTTTCCCGGTTAATCGTGCTGGGCCCAACAGTAGTCCTGATTTCCGCAATTTGCGACAGCGGGATCTTAGCCCCGGTTGCCGAGGTCAGCATTAACGCTCCGATCGCTTCAGGGCTATTCCGATGGATGTCGTTGTACCGGCAAATAACATCGTAAACCTTGTTCCCTATAAATATCTGCGAGATGGCTTTCCCGCCTATAGCTACCTCAATCAGTTCGGCAACATCGGAGACATTCAGTCCGTATTGCGCAATTTTATCCCGGTCAGCCAGTATCTGCAGCTGAGGCATCGGAGGCTCCTGCTCAATATTAACATCGGCCGCTCCCGGAATAGGCCTTATGATAGTGGCGATTTCATCGGCAATCCTGCGGGCTTCAGTAAGATCTTCTCCATATAGCTTGATGGCCAGATCGCTGTGCGAGCCGGCTATCTGATCCATCACCATATCGATGATCGGCTGTGAAAATCCAACCTGGTAGCCAGGCAATCCGGCCAGGTCCTTCGAGATCTCATCTATAAGGTCCTTTTTCTTTTTGCCATCCTTCCAGTCCTTATAAGGCGTTAACCCCACCGAACATTCGATGTGCGAAGTGGAGAAGGGATCGACACCCCCGTCATCGCGGCCCAGCTGAACCATAACATAAGTAATCTCCTTAAATTTCATGATCCGGCTGCGCAGCGTATCTGCCATCTCTTTCGATTTCTCCAGTGCTATGCCCGGAGGCAGCTGAACCTGCAGCCACAGCGATCCTTCATCCAGCACCGGAAGAAAATCCTTCCCCACGGTAATGCTCAAAATGATAGTTGTGACAAGAATTACTGCCAGCGGAATAAAGACCTGCCGCGGCTTGTGCATGATCCTTTTTATCCGGCTCGCATACTGTTTGGAAAGATGGTGCAGCCACTTGTTATGATAAATTTTGCGGGGCTTATGGTAAATCTCAAATGCCAGTCCGGGAATCAGCAAAAGAGCCACCATCATGGCGCCGATCAGCGCATAACCGATCGTGAACGCCATCGGGGTAAACATTTTCTTCTCGATCCTTTCAAAAGCAAACAGTGGCAGATAGGCCATGATGATGATCAGCATCGAGAAAAATATCGGCTTGGCAACGGCCACGCTGCGCTGGGTAATATCGCCGATCACCAGCGATTCTCCGGGATGATCCTCCCGCTTTTTCAGGATCGTTTCGAGCATGATGATCGAGCCCTCAACGATAATCCCGAAATCGATGGCGCCCAGTGAAAGCAGGTTTGCCGGGATTCCCGTGAGGTTCATCAGGATAAAGGCAAACAGCAGGGCCAGCGGAATGGTGATCGATACGAGCAATGCGCCGCGCCAGTTACCCAGAAAAACGATCAGGACAGCCAGCACCAGAAACACACCAAAAAGGAGAGTGTGGGAAACAGTTTTCAAGGTGGCATCAACCAGATTGCGCCGATCCAAAAAGACATGTATATGAACGCCTTCCGGCAGAGTTTCATTATTCAGCTCCTCAATAGCTGCACTCACACCGTCCAGTACCACCGAGGGATTCTGGTACCGCAAAAGCTGCACGCTCCCCTCCACACCATCAGAAAGATTAGTTTTTCGGTCGGTATAGCTCAGAATCCCCTTCCGCTCCAGATTCCCGTATTTCAGCTCTCCCAGGTCGTTCAGGTAAACCGGAAAACCATTCTGTGTTTTCACTACAACCTTGCCCAGATCTTCCAGATTCTTCATCAGCCCGATGCCCCTCACCACATACGAAAGATCGCCGCGCGTGATCACGCTACCCCCGGCATTGGCACTGTTTTTCTCTATCTGGCCAATCACCTCACTCAATGAAAGCTGGTATTTATCGAGCTTCCGCGGATCAATCTCCATCTGAAACTGCGTGGTGATTCCTCCGAAATTGCTCACCTCGGCAACACCTGTGATTTGCTTCAGACGGGGGATAATCACCCATTTCTGCAAATCGGTCAGCTCCCGGAGTGAATGATTCTTACTCTGCAAAACATACCGGCAAACTTCACCGGTGGGCGAGGTAAGCGGGTTGAGTTCAGGCTTTGCATTGAAAGGCAGGCTGATCCCCTCAATCCGTTCCTTGGTCCGCTGACGGGCCCAGTAATCATCGATCCCATCATCAAAAACCAGCAAAATGGTGGATACGCCAAAATTGTTTTTACTGCGCATCGTATGCAAACCGGGCAAGCCGTTCAGTTGCCTCTCAATCGGTATGGTAATCTGCTGCTCAATCTCCTCCGATGCCAGTCCCGCCACCTGTGTTACCACCTGCACCGTAACGTCGGCAATATCAGGATAGGCGTCAACCGGCAGGCGGGTCCAGGAATATACACCGAATGCCGCGATCAGTACAAAACAGGCTGCAATTAACAGCCGCTTACGAATAAGCAGTTCAATAAATTTTTCCATCAGTGAAAGGGATTAGTGTAAATAAATGCAGCCTTCGCTGATGACCGTTTCGCCTGCAGCTACACCATCCATTACAATCACGTTGCCATTGCCGGCCGATGTGACATTAACAGGAGTCTTCACAAACCTCTCGCTGCCGGTCTTTTTGTATACGTACGTGTGATCCTCCTCCTGAATCAGGGCGGTGGCCGGCAATACAATACCCTCCTGATGTGAATTCATGAAGTTGACCATGGTAAAGGTTCCCGGCTTCAGATATTGCTCTGCATTTTCACATTCGATGATCACCTCGAGAGATCTTGATTGCTCGTCGAGTATTTTTCCGATATAGCTTACAAATCCGGTGAAAGTCTGTTTCGGATAGGCATCAATTGTGATTTTCACTTCATCCAGATGCTGTATCAGGCCCATCTTGCTCTCCTTCACCTGAGCAATCACCCACACTTTTTTCAGATCCGCAATACACACCATCGGGTCTGAATTTGCCGTCAGATATTGCCCCACCCTGATGGTATTCTTAACCACTTCTCCTTTGATAGGCGAGGTGACCACCATCGGTTTTCCTACCTCCGTTTTCTCGGCATTCACATTGTAAATCGATAAGGTGGCCACAAGGTTTTCCACCTGGCCTTTTGATATCTCAAAATTCAGCCGGGCCTCGTCGAGCTCCTTTTGCACTCCCACACCATGATCCACCAAATCCTGCTGACGGTGCAAATTCATCTCGGCGACCTGTTTTTCCTGTTTTGCCTGCAGATAGGATTTTACGGTTTCAAAAAATGCCGGTGAGTGAATGGAAAACAGGGGTGAGCCCGCCTTCACAGTTTGACCGGCCTTGACAAACGATCGCACGATCCGGCCCTCAAAGGGGACGGCTATATCTGCTATGCACTCCGGAATGGCACGCACAGTACCCGTGGTTGAATAGGGAATCAGCACGCTCTCCGAACGGAGCGTCAGCTGCTTGATTTTCTGGCCCACCGGGGAGCGGCCGGGTATCAAAACAGTATCACCGGATATGGTTATATCAGGCGTTTCTACAGAATCTTTTTTGGTTTGATGTGGCTTGCATGCCATTAAAATAACTACGCAAGCCGCTATGATAAATAGGTTTTTCATCCTGTTCGAATTGGATTTTAAATGATTGGATCAGTGCAGCCTTTTGCTTGGCATGACCCGGATAAACTGAGAAACAAGGGGATTATTCGAACTGGGAGGAGGGGGGCGCCCGAAGCTGTATGAATGGCTGCCGAGCGTGGTTGCGCCGCGATGTGGCCATTACAGCGTAATAGGGACTACCACCGGCTTTCAGCGCAAACTGAAAGAATACGATGGCCGCGGCAACAGTGAGGAATAGAGATAATTGCTGAATCGTGATCAGCGTGGAACTGGAGTGCGAGTGCGTGGGCTGGCTGGTAGCGGTAATCCCCCCTCCGTAAAAGTGGGAGTGAGTAATGATCAGGTTGCCTATTACATGCGAATGCGGAAAGAAAGTGATGTTCACATAATAAAATGAGAACAGCACCAGTAGGAAAGTGGACAGGTGTTTCCGGTATCGCGCAGCCATAAAAGTCAGGGCTTCCAATTTTAAGTTACCGGTCAAATATATAAGATTTTACTGCATAAAGCTGGTAATGCTCAGATGGATATTCCAACCGTTAAAGAAATAGACCGGTAACATAGAGGTGTTTGCCTGAAAAGGGCTCTACCTCTCCCACAACAACTGAACTCAAATATCCGGCGGCAGTGAGGTCCTGAAGCATCGCTGTCACCTGTTGGCGATCGCAGCAGATCAGCAGGCCGCCGGATGTCTGAGCATCCATCAACAGCATTTTGCGTTCGTAGTCCAGCTGGTCGCCGAAAGTGGCATCGGTCTCCACATATTCGAGATTTCGAAAGCAGGCTCCGGGAATGCAACCCAGATTCAGCAATTCCATTGTGCTCTCGAAGGTTGGCACCTGATCGGCATATAAGTCTATGGTAACTCCTGATGCGCTTCCCATTTTCAGGGCATGCCCGGCCAGTCCGAACCCGGTGATATCTGTGGCACATCGCACCCCATATTTACGCATCACCTCCGCACCCGATTTATTGAGCTGCTTCATGCTGGTGAGAACGGCCTGATAAGGTCCTTCTTCCACCTCCCCGATTCGTTTGCCCGCCATGATTATGCCCGCACCGATTGGCTTCGTCAGAATCAGTACATCACCCGCCCTGGCACCGGCATTGGTGGCAATACGGTTGGGATGAATGGTTCCGGTTACAGCCAGTCCGTATTTGGGAACCTCATCCACAATGGTATGTCCACCCAGTATCACTCCACCCGCTTCCTTTACTTTCTCAATGCCTCCACGCAGAATTTCCCGGAGGATCTCCAGCGGCACATTGGCTGGAAAAGCAACAATATTTAAGGCAGTGAGAACTTCGCCTCCCATGGCATATACATCGCTCAGCGCATTGGCTGCAGCTATCTGGCCAAAATCAAAAGGATCGGAGCACACCGGGGAAAAGAAATCTGTAGTCTGGATAAGGGCCAGCTCATCACTGATGCGATATACGCCGGCATCATCATGAGTATCGATGCCCACCAGGATATTCTCATGCGGAGTGGCCGGCAAACCGGTCAGTACCCGGCTCAGCTCGGCAGCTGGGAGCTTGGCCGAACATCCGCCGTATTCCACTGTACTCAACAGATCGAACGTTTCCATCGTAAATCAGGGATATAAAACTTTAGGGGCCTTCGACATCAGGTCCATGATGGTATACATATTAGATACGATACCGACAGCCAGTTCCTCCTGTTTCCCGAAAAAATCGAGACAGGTACCGCAAACCAATATTTTAACTCCTGAATCTTCCAGCTTTTTCAATGGCTCCAGAACAGGAGAATCCTTGAGTGTAAGGAATATGCTGCTGTTCAGGAAAACCATGGTGGCAGGCTTGTGATCAATATCAGGAAGAGTATTGATAAACATTTGCATCAGCCGCGGTCCCAGTTCATCTGAATCCCCGTGTATGTTTTTCTGAAAGCTGACCAGATAATCGGAAGTATTCACCGGGGCAACCTCGCAAAACTCCTCGGTCCGGGTTTGCTCAGTGATAACACCGGTCTTGCTAACGGTAAGCCGGTACAATCCGCCCTGCTTTTCAGTGCTGACCTTCATCTGGTGTTCCTCCAGAAAACGACTCACATTTTTTACTGAAATATCATTATCGATTAGTATTTCCAGCGTTTCGTCCTGACCGGCCTCGAGCAGTGCCCTTTTGGTCATGATCAGTGGCATCGGGCATTTCAGCCCCTTTGCATCAACA
>CAILAQ010000949.1 GCA_903832165.1 uncultured Bacteroidota bacterium
CATCCGGTTATCATAACTCAATCCGAATGGAGTCGCAGAATGAAGGAGATGTCGAAATTATCCGGCGGAATGAACTTTTATAAAGACATGCCTGATAGTTATAATCTGGTAATCAACAGCAACCATCCCATCGTGCTGCATCTGGGCGAACAATTGAAGAATCAGCATGGCGTTGAAGCGGGCAAGTTTGATGAAGAGGTGGCAAAAATCAAGGTTGATCAGGAGAGCTTGCAGAAGTTGCTGAAAGACAAGAAAGACGACGAGATCCTTCAGGAAGAGAAGGATAAGAGGACCGAACTTGAAAAGCAAATTGAGGAAACCGAAAAAAAGAGGAACGAAATTCTGTCAGCTTACGGAAATGAAAATCCGGTAGTTAAACAATTGATAGATCTTGCCTTACTGGCTACCAACCGTCTTACCGGCGAGGCTCTTGATGCATTTGTTCAACGGAGTATCGGATTGCTCAGCAACGATAACTAATCACTATAATGAAAAAACTAGTCGCATTAACTGTCATGGCCGTTCTTCTGTTAGCAGGAACGGCTGCCCAATCTCAGGTTTTCTCTTATGGGGCAAAACTGGGAATGGGATTTCCGGGATTTGTTGATGAACCGATAGCCAGTCAGCGGATAACTTTAGCGCTGGGTTTGGTGGGTGGTGTCAAAATTGTTGATGGATTGACGATCGGGACAGAGCTGGGCTATCAGAGGAAGGGAAGCAAGTTTACCAATCAGGTATGGGATAAATCAGGCAAAGTGATAGATGATTCCACCTATTTGATGAAAACGAATCTTGATTATATCACTATACCTCTTTTCGTGAGAGTCAACCTTGGGAGAACAAGCAAATTCTACTTTCAGGCCGGGGGATATTACGGCTATCTGGTTCATGCTAATTTCACTGGATTGCGATCGGGTGAAATGGTTAAAAAGGCCCCCATCAGAGATGGTCTTTATACCAGCGATTATGGCATAGTTGCCGGAGGTGGAATCGAAACGCCCATACGTCAGGGATTTGGCGTCGTTTTAGATATTAAATACCAGTACGGTCTTAAGAATCTGAATAAAGACCCCAAAATCATTGGCTATTCAAGGCCAATAAAGAATAAGGGGTTGGCATTGAGTATGGGATTTTATATGGATCTCGACTAGAATTACCTTTCCAGCAGCAGTCTTGCTTCGTTGCGCAGAAATTCCAGTGCTACATTGGTGGGTGAGGTTTCCACTTCCATCTGGATTTCGATAATTTTCTTGCTGAGTTCGAGTGCCCGGCTTTCGGGATTTACCTGCATTGCAGCCCGGTTAATCATTTTAATGGTGCCTTCCTTTGCATTTCTGACCACGTTCCAGGCATCGCCCGAAACATAAATCTGCTGTGTGAGGTTATGCTCAAACTCAGCTCTTACAATTGCAAGCAAATGCTGATGAAAATCCCGTGCTGAAAATTCGTCGCTCTGCTCCCGAACGACAAGGGAATCTACTGTTATTCTCTCCAGGAACAGTGCGAGCCTTTCATACGCCTGCAATCTCATCGGTAAAGTTTTTTTGCGATCCTGCAGGAGCAGGTCGCGGTCTCGATCGCGCATGAATGACTTGAAATAGTATCGCATCAGGAAAACTGCTGTTAAGAAAACAACAATGGAAGGAATGGTGTATTTCAGGATTTCGATTATATCTTGCATGGCTTAATAACTAGGAAATTTTTCAATAATTGTGTTTTACAACCACAAAGGTAAAAATAGTACCTTTGGACCTTCCATTTTTAATACGACTTACCTATGAAAGTTGATCAGGTTTCGAAACGTTTACAGGCAATGGCAGTATCAGAAACACTGGCCATGGCGCAAAAGAGCCGAGAGCTAAAAAGCCAGGGGTTTGATATTATCGATTTGAGTCTGGGAGAACCGGATTTCAATACTCCGGATCATATAAAGAAAGCGGGAATAGATGCGATCACGCAGAATTTTACTCATTATCCGCCAGTTCCGGGATATCTTGATCTGCGTCAGGCTATTGCTGTTAAAATGAAACGCGACAGTAATCTCGATTTTACTCCTGATCAAATAGTAGTATCAAATGGTGCCAAGCAATCCATCAGTAATGTTCTTCTCAGCGTAGTTGACCCCGGCGATGAGGTTGTCATACCTGCACCTTACTGGGTTTCTTATCCTGAAATGGTTAAAATGGCCGAAGGGACTTCTGTTATAGTCTCTGCAGGTATCGAAGTGAACTTCAAAATCAACGCGGAACAGCTGGAAGCCGCTATAACTCCGAAGACCAGGGCCTTCCTGTTCAGCTCTCCATCAAATCCGACAGGCGAAATTTATACCAGAGAAGAATTGGCAAGTCTGGTGAGCGTATTCGAGAAGCATCCTCAAATCCTGATCATTTCTGATGAGATATATGAATACATTAATTATGATGGCCAGCATGAATCAATTGCACAGTTTGAATCGGTGCGCGACCGGGTAGCCATAATTAACGGAGTTTCAAAAGGATATGCGATGACTGGCTGGAGAATCGGTTATCTGGCCGGTCCACTGTGGCTGGCAAAGGCTTGTCAGAAACTACAAGGCCAGTATACCTCCGGTGCAAGTACTATCGCACAGAAAGCTTCCATAGCCGGCTTGTTGGGTGACCAGTCTGTAATAGGCGTGATGGTCAGTGAATTCAAAAACAGGCGCGACCTGGTGGTAAAGCGACTTGCCGCTATTCCGGGAATCAGGACGAATAATCCTCCCGGAGCGTTTTATGTTTTACCGGATGTAACAGCCTATTTTGGCAAGACTGATGGAAAGTCTGTTATTTCCAACGAAACCGATCTGGTCATGTTTCTGCTGAATGAGGGTCACGTGGCACTTGTTTCGGGTGCTGCCTTCGGTGCTCCGGGTTGCATACGTATTTCATATGCTATATCACAGGAGATTATCAATCAATCAATTGATCGCATAGAAAAGGCTTTATCCTTGCTGAAATAGAGGTATGCCAAAGAAGAACTTGCTATTGCGGGGAGGCCTGATCGGGGGAGCCCTTGTAATATTGTTTCTATTTACCGGAGGGGCACTTCTTTATACCTGGGTTTCTTTTCCCAGCCTGATCAATACGGAAAAGGACTCGGTGTACTTTTTTGTCAGGACAGGCTCGCAATATCCGCAGGTATACATGGATTTCAAGAAATCAGGCATGTTGAAGTATGACCGGGGTTTCGACTGGGTAGCGAAGAAGAAGGAGTATCCCGCAAATGTAAAGCCCGGTCGTTACCTGCTGCTCAAGGGAATGTCGAATTCCGAGATCGTCGATTTGCTGAGGTCGGGCAAGCAGGCAGAGATTAATCTGGTATTTAATACGACACGTCATTTCGATCGTCTTGCCGGAATAATTTCCAGACAGATTGAAGCGGACTCATCAACTTTGGTTAATGCTTTCCGGGATTCAGCCAACTATAGAAAATATGGTCTTTCTACTGATCAGTGGCGGGCAATGTTTATTCCCAATACCTACCGTTTTGTCTGGAATACCAGCGCTGAGCAATTCCTGGATCGTATGAATCAAGAATTTAAAAAATTCTGGAATCAGGAAAGGGAAACCCGCCTGAAAGAAATCGGGTTGGATAAGTTTCAGCTGATGTCCCTGGCGGCGATTGTTCAGGAAGAAACCTTCAAGCCGGAGGATATGCCGAAAGTGGCCGGTGTTTATATTAACAGGCTCAATAAGGGGATCAGGCTTCAGGCAGATCCAACTGTGATTTACGCTTTGGGGGATTATACTATCAAGCGGGTCCTGCTGAGGCACCTGTTATTTGATTCTCCCTACAATACTTACCTGCATTCGGGATTGCCTCCCGGACCTATCAGGATACCTTCTCTTCAGGCGATTGAGTCATCCCTGAATTATGCGAAACATGATTACCTGTATTTTTGCGCCAGGGAGGATTTCAGCGGCTATTCAAATTTTGCCCGCACCTACAGCGAACACCTCGTAAATGCCCGAAAATATCAACATGCGCTGAACAACCGCTAAACAATCCTTACTTCCATTTCAAGCTTAATTCCAAACTCTGATTTCACGGATTGTTGAATTTCATTGGCCAGCCCAAGGATTTCACCGGCAGTTGCATCTCCAAAGTTTATGATCACGAGGGCCTGTTTTGGATATACACCGGTCTGGCCGCGCCTGAATCCTTTCCAGCCGCATGTTTCAATGAGCCAGCCTGCCGGAATTTTTACCGTTCCCGGATCATGGTACCAGGTTGGCATGTCAGGGTGATTTTCTTTCATGAGTCCAGCCTGACAGGCACTGACCACAGGGTTCTTGAAAAAACTGCCGGCATTTCCCAACTCCGCGGGATCGGGTAGTTTTGACCGGCGAATCCTGATCACGGCTTCCCTGATTTCTTTGATATCCGGCTGGTAGTTGGCAGCAAATGAATCCTTCAGCGGTTTGTAGGAGAGATTTATCCGGGGATCTTTCTCCAGCAGGAATATCACTTCCCAAACCAGCCAGAACTTGCTTTCCTGCTGCTTAAACCGACTGTCGCGGTATCCGAAACTGCACTCCTCCTTCGACAGGGAAAACTTCCGTGCATTCAGAATATCGATAATTATCACTGACTCAACACACAGGGCGACTTCGGTTCCGTAAGCTCCAATATTCTGAATCGGAGCTGCGCCCACCGATCCGGGGATCAGGGAAAGATTTTCCAGTCCGCCGTAATTCCTTGAAACCGTCCACTCCACAAATTCGTCCCAATTCATTCCTGCTCCGCATTTTATCAGAACAGAATCGCGCGATTCTTCGAGGACTGTTATATCCTTATTTATGACTTTTATGACGGTGGAAACCTCGAAAGAATTTAACAGAATATTGCTGCCCGTACCGAGAAATAGTGGGTTGGAAATGTCGATAGTGTTGTTATTCAGCTCATTAATCAATTCGGTCGGGTCATCTACTTCAATGAAAACAATCGCGGTTGATTCCAGTCCGAAAGAGTTGGATTGTTTCAACGGATAATTCTGATGGATCTTAATCATAGAACAAAGATAAGTTCGTTATTATAAAACTGCTATTTTTATAAAATGAACAAACGCGTTGTCCTTACGGTAACCAATGACCTGTCCGGAGATCAGCGTGTTCATAAAGTTGCGGTAAGCCTTATTGGTCTGGGATATGAACCGCTGCTGGTTGGCAGGTTGCTTCCTTTCTCCTTTCCTCTGATACGCAATTATCCGTGCAAGCGATTCCGCTTGTTTATTAAAAGAGGTCCGCTTTTTTACATCAATTTCAATATCCGTCTTTTTATATATCTGTTATTTGTCAGGGCTGATATTTTCCTGGCAAATGACCTGGATACCTTACCTGCCGTTTATTTAGCCGGAAAGATCCGGGGAAAGAGGATTGTTTATGATTCCCATGAATATTTCACCGAAGTTCCCGAGCTGGCAGGCCGGCCCCGGATAAAAGGTATCTGGGAATTTGCAGAAAATGTAATTTTTCCGCATCTGACGTCGGTTTATACTGTAAATGCTTCGATAGCAAATATTTATTCAAATAAGTACCGGGTACCTGTAGGCGTTCTCCGTAATGTTCCGCATGCAAACCATCCCGGGTCTGTCGTTGGAAATCTCCCGGCTGGGTTTACCGATTGTCCGGTGATCATTTATCAGGGAGCATTAAATATTGGGCGGGGACTGGAAGAGATGATCCGTGCCATGGTGCTTATGCCGGAATGCCATTTTCTGGTTGCCGGCGATGGGGATATCAGCGGTTACCTCAGGAATCTGGCGAATCGGCTGGATCTTGGAGACAGAATCTTTTTTACCGGACGTGTTCCTTTTGAACAACTTTCCTGGTATACCAGTCAGGCGACATTGGGCATGAGCCTGGAGCAGGATATAGGATTAAATTATCATTATGCCTTGCCAAACAAGCTCTTTGATTATATGCATGCCGGCATTCCTGTAATTGCCTCCGACTTGCCCGAAATCAGGCAGGTAGTGGAAGATGCTGATTTTGGAATGATTATAAACCGGTTTGATCCTGAATATCTTAGTTCAACAATTCTATCTATTCTGAAAGATAAACAGCAGTTGAAAATGTGGCACAACAATGCATTAAAAGCAGCACCTCAATACACCTGGGAAAACGAAGAGAAAACTTTAACCAATTACTTCCCTCTTCTTTAATCACCTCATTTAAACATTAACAATTTTGCAAATTATCTTCTCATCACCTTTTCGAAGTCGAAATAATTGGTTGTTGGTTCGACCGGATCGAGGCGGCCGCTTTCACATCTTACAGTACGGAAGGGGAATTCCCTGATCATATTGTAGTCATGCGTAGCCATCAGAATTGCTCGGCCTGTCCGACTGATGCTGATGAGCAGGCGCATCAGCTCCTCACTGGTGTCAGGGTCGAGATTTCCGGTGGGCTCATCTGTGAGCAGGATTTCCGGATCATTCAGCAGGGCCCGTGCGATAACAACACGCTGCTGTTCACCGCCTGACAGCTGGTGCGGAAGTTTTTCGTCCTTATAGTGAAGGTCGACATGGGTTAATACATCTGAGATTCTTCTTTTGATGGCATTCTTATCTTTCCATCCTGTTGCGCCCAGAACAAACGCAAGATTCTGGAATACGCTGCGGTCATCAAGCAGTTGAAAGTCCTGAAAAACCATACCGATTTTCCTCCGGAGCTTCGGGATGTCCCGGGGTTTAATGTTTTTCAGGTCGTAGCCGGCGATATAGCCTTCGCCGTCGCGTAAAGGCAATTCGGCGTAGAGTGTTTTAAGCAGGCTGGTTTTTCCTGTGCCGACTTTACCGATGAGGTACACGAATTCTCCTGACTTAACTTTCAGGGAAACATTATCGAGAACCAGATTCATTTGCTGGTATACCGAAGCATGATTGAGGTCAATTACTGAATCCATTGCTGTAAATACTTTATGAACCGCAGGTTGTTAATTTATAAACCGGAAAGGGGGCCGGTTAACCAACCAACCGCCTTTATCTTTGCTAAAGTAAAAATAAAACCGGGGAATTGCAGTTATTCTCTTTGGATGCAATACTACAAGCCATGAATCGCTACCGATTAATCGTTTTTCCATTCTTCCTGTTAATGCTGTCGTCTGTGGGTGTAAATGCTCAACAATCAGCAATTTATCGCGATAAGGATACCGATCTTAAAGAAGGGTTGGAGTTATTTAATAAAGATCAGTTCGGTGCAGCGCAGCAAAAGTTTACCGAATATCTGAGGAGAACCGAGGGTGGGGTGGCCACTTCCTGCGCCGATGCTGCCTTTTACCAGGCCATGTGCGCCCTCCGGCTTGATCATAACAATGGTGAAGCGCTGGTGGTAAGTTTTCTTGATAAATATCCGGAAAGTTCGAAAGCCAATCTGGCTCGTTTTGAAATGGGCAGGTGGTTGTTCCTGGAGAAGAAATTCAAAAAAGCATCGGGCTGGCTGCAGCAGGTAAGGGTTGAAAAATTGGGAGCTGAGCATCACACGGAGTTTAAGTTTTATTCCGGTTATTGTTTTTTTGTGGATAAGGCATATCAGAAGGCTCAGCCACTATTTGAAGCGGTTATGGGTGTAGCCGGTGAGCTTGGAGAGTCGGCCACTTATTACTATTACTACACTGTTTATCAGGATAAAAATTATGACAAGGCCCTCAAGGGGTTTCTGGAACTTCTGAGCAGTAAAGAGTACGGCAATTCATCGCGCTTTTTTGTTGTCCAGATATATTATGCTCAGGAGAAATTTGAGGAAGTTATTGGTCAGGCATCTGAACTTATGAGGAATGCCAAGCCGGAGCAACAGGTTGAAATGGCCAGGATACTGGGTGATTCTTATTTCCGGCTGAATCTTTTTGCTGAAGCCATTCCTTATCTGGAACAGTACAAGAAGGGAACAAAAACTTTATCGCGTGATGAACATTATGCCCTGGGCTATGCCTATTATATAAATCATCAGAATCCTCTGGCGGTGCAGGAACTACAGCTGATAACCGATGCCAGCGACCTGCTGACGCAATCTTCCAATCATCTTTTGGGTGGTATTCTGGTGAACATGAATGACAAGCTGAAAGCCAGAACAGCATTCCGGAAAGCTGCATCGCTGACTCTTGATAAAACCCTTCAGGAGGAGGCTTTGCTCAATTATGCAAAATTGAATTTCGATTTATCAATCTCGGGAGAAACCCTGCGGGCATTTGAGGAATTTCTCGCCACTTTTCCTGATTCAAAATATCAGGATGAGGTCTATGATTATATGGTTAAGGTATTTATGAATACCCGAAACTACAAGGAAGCTCTGACGGCATTGGATAAAATAAAGACCAAAAGCCAGGAGGTTAAGAGGGCCTACCAGAGGATTGCCTATTACCGGGCCCTGGAGCTGTTCAATAATCTCAAATACCGCGAAGCCATTGACTTGTTTGAACGCTCACTTGAATTCGGGAATTTTGATGACCATTTTAAGGCGCTTTGTTATTACTGGGAGGGAGAGGCCTGGTATAATATCAAAGCTTATGAAAAGGCGATACAGAACTACGACCTGTTTCTTGAGTGTCCGGGTGCCAAAAGAATTCCGGAATACCAACTGGGTCAGTACGGGATGGGATATTCTTATTTTAAACAGGAGAATTTCACCGAGTCGGCTAACTGGTTCCGAAGGTTCTCCGGCAGTGCGATAAAGCAGGATAAACTTCTGGCTGATGCTTATAACCGCATCGGGGATTGTTATTTTATGGGGAGAACTTACTATCAGGCCATTGATTATTATGATAAATCGTTTGCAATGCGCACAGAGGATGCCGGCTACTCTCTGTTTCAAAAAGGCTTCTCTCTGGGTTTGGTTGAGAAATCAGCGCAAAAAATTGAGGTTTTAAATACGCTGATCAAGGATTACCCCAAATCGCCATACACGGATGATGCTTTCTATGAAATTGGTCGTTCCTATATCGACCTGAATCAGTCGCCGGATGCTATTCAGACATTTAAAGATCTGATTGCCAAGTATCCCAATAGTTCATATGTCAGAAAATCCTATGTTCAGCTGGGGTTGATTTATTTCAATACAAACAAGAATGAGGATGCGATGGCCATGTATAAGAAGGTAGTGGCAACCTGGCCTGATACTCAGGAATCGGTTGATGCCCTCAATGGAATTAAGAATATTTATATCGAGAATAACCAGGTGGATGATTATCTTGCATATGTTCAATCTGTTGGAAAAACAACCGATATATCCTTGGCACAGCAGGACAGTCTTATCTACCAGGCAGCTGAGAATATATACCTGCAGGGCGACTGTGAAAAGGCCATAAAGAATCTGGAGCAGTATTCTGCCCGATTCCCTCAGGGCCGGTTTGTGCTGAATGCCTTGTTTTATGTTGCTGATTGCTCCTATCGGTCAAACGACCTGAGTAAAGCACTGGGTAACTATTCCCTGATTCTGGCAAGGGGTAAGAATCAATTTTTTGAGGTTTCACTGGCGCGCAGCGGGGAGATTAATTATCAGCAGTCGAATTTTGACAAAGCACTGATTCTTTATCAGCAATTGCTGGTTATGGCGGAGGTGCCAGCAAATATTCTTGATGCCAGGGTTGGAGTGATGAGATGTTCTTTCAAGCAAAAGGATTATGCCACTGTGATACAATCTGCCAGGAATGTACTTGCCAGTGACAAGGTTCCGGAAGAGATTGTGAGGGAAGCCTCGTATCGGATGGGTAAGGCTTGTCTGGAAACCGGCGATGAGGAAAAGGCACTGGAAATCCTTGCTGCGGTGGCAAAGGATGTTAAGAATATCGAAGGAGCTGAATCCAAATTTCTCATCGCTGATATTAAGTTCAGGAAAGGACTGATTGATGAATCCGAAAAGGATATTCTGGAATTTCTGGATCAGAATACCACGCATCAGTTCTGGCTTGCCAAAGCATACATATTATGGTCAGAGATATATCTGAAACGCAACGACCTTTTTCAGGCCAAGGCCACACTCCAGATTTTAAAGGAAAATTATGTCAGAGCGGATGATGGTATTATTGCGAGCGTTGATGAGAAGCTTAAATGGATTGACTCCCAGAATCAAGAAAAAAAATAGCATGAAACGATTGAAAATAAAACCGGACAGTTATTTGAGGATTTTTTTCGCCCTCTTTTTAATGATTTCCCTGGCACCTGGTGTTCTGGCCCAGGAAGGGTTGAATAAAGAGGTCAGCGTTGTCAGGCCATTCAGCCCGACAATCGGCGACGCCTTTAAAACGCGGTTTATTCCTAAACTTGATGATTCTGTTCAGGTATCCACGCGTTTCGACTATTCCATTCAGGCGGCCAGGATCAATCCCCTGTTAAGGCTCAGGGACCTGGAAGTTGCTGAATTTAAACCTGCTTCGTTGAGTGAGCTTAAGCCTTCCATTATCTCTCTCGGATTTGGTAATTACTGGACCCCCATGGGAAAGCTTTCACTGAATACGCTGAGGAATCAAAAGATGAGCATGGGTTTCGATGCCAGCCATTTATCGTCGCAGGGTTCCGTAAGAATGGCTGATGACCGGAAGATTTATGGGGGGTATGGAGATAATCGCGTGCGGTTATACGGGCAAGGATTCTTTGGAAAATCAACTCTTACCTCAGACGTTTATTTCACGGAAGACCATCATTACCTTTATGGCTACAGTACAGATTCCTCGATAGTGAAGTCGACAGCTGGTTTGGATTCCCTTGTCGCAACAACGCCCGACAACATGCGGGTTACCCAGAAAGATTCTGTCCCTGTTCAGCGATTTATCAATCTGGGAGCAAAAATGAGCCTGCGTTCCAATAAAAAGAGCAGCAACGGATGGCAGTACCGGGTTGACGGCGGGTATGATTTCCTTATCGGCCGGGTGGATGGCGGATATGATGCCACTATGAGAAATGCGGGGAATATTGAACATGAAGGGAAGCTGGACATTGCATTATCGAAAGACCTTAAAAAAATATCCTATGGTGGAGAAGCGGGTGGGGACTATATCAACCGGAACCTTCCGAATCAGGCCGGTTATGTTGTAGCTCATCTTGATCCATGGATCGGCTTCGACTGGAAATTTGTTAAGTTGATGGCAGGGCCTAAAGTTGCCATGGACAGTGATACACTCAGAGCAAAGGTGAACCCGAGATTTAAGTTTTATCCGCGGTTGAATGTTGAGGTTAATATCTCAAATATCATCGTGCCTTATTTTGGGTTAAGCGGTTTTTATGAGAATAACACGTATCGCTCCATGACACGCGAGAATCCCTATATTGTTGACAATCCCGGCATCAGGCCGACCGACCACCGTTTTATTGCCTATGGTGGACTGAGAGGGAAAATTGCATCCTCTTTAGCCTTTAACCTGGCAGTTTCGTGGGAGGATGTTCGCGATATGTATTTTTATATTCCGGACCAGACCTCATCTCTGCGAAACAGGTTCATCGCCGTATATGACAACGGGAGCATTCTGAAATCGGGAGGGGAGATTTCGCTCCGGCAAAGTGAAAACCTGTCTTTCATCCTGAAAGGGAATTATTATCAGTATAAATTGGATTCTCTGGCAGCTCCCTGGCACAAGCCGGGCTGGGACCTGAATTTTACCACCCGCTATGCTTGGAAAAAGAAGCTGGTGGTTAAGGCTGAAGTTTTTGTGTTTGGAAAATACAGTGTTCCGGATGCCGATCCATTGGTTGGTAAGGTCAGGGAGCTGAACGGACTGGTGGATATAAACCTGGCGGCTGAATATCGGATCACCCCCTGGATGTCGGCATTTGCGCAGGTAAATAACCTTATATCAGACAAGTATTTTATCTGGCAGAATTATCCCATGCAAAGGATCAATTTTATTGCCGGATTGTCCTGGATTTTTTAGGTAAAATTCGACTATTTTACTATCTTTGCCTGATCATTTCAGGGCAATAAATTTTGTATATAAATATCAGACTATGAGCGAATTACCTATTAAGTCCAATGGTAACGATTATTCGGCGGACAGTATTCAGGTTTTAGAGGGGTTGGAAGCGGTTAGGAAGCGTCCCGCAATGTACATCGGAGACATCTCTGAGCGCGGATTACACCATTTGGTCTATGAGGTTGTTGATAATTCAATTGATGAGGCACTGGCAGGACATTGTAAAAATATCAACCTGTTCATTCACCCCGATAACAGCATAACAGTCATTGATGATGGCCGGGGAATACCGGTTGATTTTCATGAAAAAGAGAATAAGTCGGCGCTTGAGGTAGTTATGACGGTTTTGCATGCCGGCGGCAAGTTCAATAAAGAGAGTTATAAGGTATCCGGCGGGCTCCATGGGGTTGGTGTTTCCTGTGTTAATGCACTTTCTTCCATCCTGACAGCCGAAATTCACCGGGATGGTAAGATTTATCAGCAGATATATAAAAAAGGCATACCGCAGGGTGATGTTTCGGTCGTTGGTTCTTCGGATAAAACCGGAACAACCATTCATTTTCTCCCTGATGATGAGATTTTTACTGTATCAGAATATAAGGTTGAAATCTTGTCGGAGCGCATACGTGAACTATCCTATCTGAATAAAAGAATTCGTCTGACGCTGACTGATGAACGCACAGTTCAGGAAGATGGCAGCTCTTTTTATGAGGAATTCTATTCCACCGAAGGATTGAAAGAGTTTGTTGCCTATGTTGATGAAGGCCGTGAAAAACTGATTGATGAGGTGATCTGCATTGAGACTGAGAAGGGGGATATTCCGGTTGAGATTGCCATGCAATACAACACCACCTTTAATGAGCACGTCCATTCTTATGTAAACAATATCAATACGATAGAGGGCGGTACGCACCTTCTGGGATTCCGCAGGGGGTTAACCCGGACACTGAAGCGTTACGCTGATGATTCGGGCATGCTGACCAAGCTGAAGTTTGACATTGCCGGCGACGATTTTCGTGAAGGCCTTACTGCAATTCTTTCTGTAAAAGTTCAGGAGCCGCAATTCGAGGGGCAAACGAAAACCAAACTTGGTAACAGTGAAGTTGCCGCATCGGTTGACCAGGCGATCAGTGAAATGCTGAAGAATTATCTCGAGGAGCATCCGAAGGAAGCCCGCGCTATAGTCAACAAGGTAATTCTGGCCGCTACGGCCCGTCACGCTGCCCGTAAGGCCCGCGAATTGGTTCAGAGGAAGAATGTGTTGACCGGGTCGGGATTGCCCGGAAAACTGGCCGACTGTTCGAATAATGACCCCGAGACCTGTGAGCTTTACCTGGTGGAGGGAGATTCGGCCGGTGGTACTGCCAAGCAGGGCCGGGACCGCCAGTTCCAGGCTATTCTGCCGCTCAGGGGAAAAATCCTGAACGTTGAGAAAGCCATGCAGCACCGGATTTACGATAACGAAGAGATCAAGAATATTTTTACCGCTCTGGGTGTCAGTATTGGAACCGATGAGGATAGTAAAGAGGTTAATCTCGAGAAACTAAGGTACAATAAGGTAATTATCATGACGGATGCTGACGTCGACGGCAGTCATATTACCACACTGATACTTACCTTCTTTTTCAGGTATTTGCATTCACTGATTGAGCAGGGTCATGTATATATCGCCACACCGCCGCTTTTCCTGGTGAAAAGGGGAAAAGTTGAGCGTTATTGCTGGACGGATGCAGAACGTGAGGCACTTACCCTGGAGCTGGGTGGTGGCAAAGAAGGCGGAGTTCATATCCAGCGCTACAAAGGTTTGGGAGAGATGAATGCCGAGCAGCTTTGGTCAACAACCATGAATCCTGAATTCCGGACATTGCGTCAGGTAACCATCGATAATGCCGCTTCGGCCGACCGTACTTTCTCCATGCTGATGGGTGACGAGGTTGCTCCACGCAGGGAATTCATTGAGAAAAATGCGAAGTACGCGAAGATTGATGTTTAGGTTTTAAAGGTGACAGCTTGAAGAAAAGCTGTCACCTTGTACCAGCTGCCAACTTTTCTTTAAGTTGGCAGCTGTAATTTTATACCACTATGTCTCCTTCGAAGACCTTAACTGCCGGACCTTCCAGCCATACATCTGTAAAGTGACCCGATTCAAGTTGCTTGCAGGATACTTTCAGCGGACCGCCGAGGGTATTGCAGTCATAGGTTGAAAACCCTCCATTAAAGGTCCATTCGGCTGAAATTGCTGAGGCAACATTACCAGTTCCGCAGGCCAATGTTTCACCTTCAACGCCACGTTCGTATGTCCTGACGTGTAAAACGTTGTCGTTGATTTTGCAAAAATTAACATTAGTGCCGGCAGGTGCAAATTGCTCGTGGTACCTGAGCATTCTTCCGGCAGATTCAATATCAATGGATTCCAAATCTTCAACAAATACCACCAGGTGAGGAACTCCTGTGTTCAGGAAACAGGCTTTATCCGTTGCTGATGGCTGGAATGCAGGGATAGTGACTAATTTGATCTGATCAACATCAACCATGTGGAGCCTGATCCAATCTTCCCGGACAACGATTGCTTCATGTGGGCCATCTGTGGTAAGGAAAGTTGTTTTCTTTGAGAAAAGGCCCATCTGTGAAGCCATGGCGGTAATGCACCTTCCTCCATTTCCACACATCTCAGCCGGATTTCCATCTGAATTGAAATAGATCATTTCGAAATCGAACTCTTTTGATGGGCAGACCAGCATAAGTCCATCGGCTCCTATGCCAAAATGGCGGTCGCATAATAGCCTGATCTGTTCTGGCTTAAGAGAAACAAAAGGCTTCATCAGATTGTCTATTATGATGAAATCATTGCCGGCTCCCTGCCATTTTTGAAAATGTATCGTACTCATACTGTTAACGTCTGTTAAGGAAAACCAACAATAGAATTAAGTTTTGTTAAAGTTCAGCCACTCTATGCAACTCTTCACGATATTTGAACGTTTTACCTCCAAAAAGGCATCGTTTTTGAAAACGTGGTAAAGTGAACAAAATTTAGTC
>CAILAQ010000950.1 GCA_903832165.1 uncultured Bacteroidota bacterium
ATCAGCCGTTCATTCTGAGTTAAGCTTCCCGCACCAAAAATTGTCCATTTAGTTGCGTCTAACACCGTTCCTGTAAAATTATCACCCGGGCTCTTGTCGTTCATGTGCCAAACCGATCGGTACTGGCTGTTGCTCCAGGTGCCGCTGACATTCCACTGCGCTGAAGCAGCAGCATTTCCATAAAAGATATAAAGTGTAGTATTGGCTGTTTTTGAAAGCGATGGAACATTTACCCAGGCAATCAGCTGTCCGGTGGCCGGGTCATATTTTTCTATTTCGTGGTTGAGTTTAGTGGTTCCGTCAGAAGAGGTAAACTTGATATCCGACCCATCGCTTTTGGCAACTTTTCCACCATTGGCAACGGATTTAAAATCAGCATCTGTCCTGGAAATTAAGACAGGAAAGTTTGCCAAAGAACCCGTGCCCGGGATTTTCGTTTCATCAATGATGATCTTTTTACGATAGAGCCACAGGTTATCAAAATTCGTTCCTGTAACCGTCACACTCGTCCCCCCTGCGGTCGTCCCCGAAGCCGGGCTTATGGAGGTAATGGTTGGTGTAGCCGGAGGAGCAGGAGTATACACAGAAGGAAATCCACTGGTTTTGTTTCCTGATGTTACACCGGGTTTGGGTACTTCGCTGACAACAGCCCCTGCAGATGCTAGAAACCAGACAAAGGCAGCCACGGCAAAGATTCTGCTTTGCTTGCTGCGAGCTGCTTTTGAATGATTTTGTATCATGGTTTATATTATCGGACGATCATCTACTCCACTTCCGATCCCATTCCTCCGATCACCTCCGATACTTTGTCAAAATCATCCGCTTTATTAAAGAAATAATCGGCACCCGATTGCAAGGCCAGCTGCCGGTAATAGGCTGAAGCAAAAAAAGTAAGAATGATGATTTTGATGGTTTTATCCTCTTTGCGGATCTCCTTCAAAACTTCGATGCCGCTTAATCCGGGCATTTGAATGTCAACTATTGCCAGATCCGGCTTAAACATCCTTAATGATTCAAGAGTATCCGTTCCATTATCGCACAACGCAACAATCTCCACGTGCCTGTGTTTACACGCCATCTCCTGCAACCTTTCCAGAATCAAATCGGAATCATCGGCTAATAATACTTTCATGACAGTCCATGTTATTTTAACAGGATGAAAGTATTGCCAAAATACAAGGTGGCCTGTAGGATAAAGGGTAACTGTGTGTAGGGAAAAGTCTGATATTCTTGTAGGATAAATCTTACAGAAGAGTGTGCACAGCCACTATTAACTGACGTCTGTTGCCAATCCTAAATGAGTTTGTTCTCCAAACAGTACCTGGTGAGTTCCGTATTTTTGCCCAATTCCATTTTCTCCATAATACGGCTTCTGTAAGTACTTACGGTTTTATTGGATATAAAAAGCTCATCTCCGATTTCCTGAAGTGTTTTTCCATCTGCAAGTTTGATCATAATCTCGAATTCACGAGCAGAAAGAATATCATGTTTCTGCAGATAGACCTCCTTGTCAAGATGAAGAGCCAGGCTCTCTGCAATGGATTCTGAAATGTACTTTCCGCCTGCCGACACTCTTTTTACTGCCACAAGCAGTTCTTCCGAAGCCGTATCTTTGGTAAGGTAACCGGAGGCTCCGAGTTTAATGGCGCGTATAGCATATTGTTCCTGTGGAAGCATACTTAGCATCAGCACATTTGTTGATGGCCATTTTTCTTTAATCGCCTGAAGAACTTCCAGTCCGTTCCTGCCGGGCAATGAAATATCGAGCAAAACAATATCGAAAACCTCTGTTTTTAAAAAAGATAGCGCTTCATTGCCATCTCCTGATTCCCGGACTAAAATCTCCCCATCCAGTTGTTGCAGAATTTGCGTAAGTCCGTCGCGAACAATCTTATGGTCATCGCAAATCAGAATTTTCATCAGCTCTTATATGATTTAATGGAAAGATAAGCATTATTAAAGTCCCGTGATCAGGTTCACGGCAAATATCAAAAGTGCCTCCCATAGAAGCGGCCCTTTCCTTCATGCTAATAATCCCAAATGATGTTTTCGACTTTATTTCATCTTCAGCAATTCCAATCCCATTATCGGAAATCCCAAAATAAACAGATTCGCCCGCCTTGTTCAGCGCGATATCCACGTGGGTGGCCTGTGAGTGCCTTGCAACGTTTGTCAGTGATTCCTGCATGATCCTGTATACCGTAAGAGAAGCCTCCGGTGTAATCGGTACTCCGGAATCCATATCGAGAAAAAGCTCAATTCCTGTTCTTTGTGCAAATTCTTTAGTGTACCATTCTATCGCTGCCACGATTCCAAGATCATCAATAATCTGAGGCCTTAACTGCGAGGTAAGCCGCTGAACCGTCTTGATTATGTCGCTGACCAAAACCGACACATTCTTGATTTTCAAAACCACTTCGTTGTCGGGAACCATTTGTTTGATTATTCCCAGGTCAATTTTGACAGCAGTCAGAGCCTGGCCAAGATCATCGTGAAGTTCGCGGGAAATAGCTACTCTTTCATTCTCCCTTACTTTCTCTATATATTGGGTTAACCGGTGCTGTTGCTCCAGAGAACTTTTTAATTCATTGGCTGATTCTTTCAGCAGTGCTGCATCCCTGACAATTGATTGTTTATGATTGAAAAGTTCAAGAAACACGTTGATTTTACAGGTCAGGATATGACAGTCAACTGGTTTAAACATATAATCGATAGCCCCGTGCGTGTAACCCTGGAACACTTCAACTTCACTGATGTGAGCGGCAGTCAGAAAAATAACCGGCACTTTGTCCCCCGATCTTTCATCATTCAACCTCACTGCAAGTTCATAACCTTTCATTCCGGGCATCCAAACGTCGATGATCGCCAGCGCAAGTTCAATTCCACGGGTTTTTTCCAGAGCCTCATAACCCGAATGTGCCTGGATCAGGTTGGCTTCGACATTCTCGATGACAGCTTCAAGGAAAGCCAGATTTTCCTCGGTGTCGTCAACAATGAGAATATTTGGTAAATGTTCCTTGTTTTCAGTCATTTAATCGCAAAATTACTAAATCTTTTCTGACCCGACAACTGAGATCCCCCGGTTGAAGCCCAGGGCTACTGATACAAACCATTTTGGATCCCCGGGTTGAAACCCTCATCTATTCATACCTGATTCTTAAACCTTGTTACTAATTTTTGCCTTCTGCCCTCTGCCTTATCAATGCAGCTGCTCCGCCAATTTAGCCGCTATTCTCCGATAGCCTTCGGCATTGGGATGGAGTCCGTCGACAAAAAGTGTTTCATCGATTTTACCATCAACCTTGAGCAAATCCTGGCCGACATCGGCATAGCGAACATTCATTTTACCTGACAACTGCGAATATTTCAGATTGAGGGCAGCCACCCGCAATTCCTGATCACGGCGCGGGTATAATCCGAGGAGAAGGATATCGGCTTTCGGCTGCTGATTTCTGACAGACGCGAGCAGGAGCTCCATCCCTTCCAAAATCTCCTCATCGGAGTTCAGGTGCAGATTATTGGTTCCTATATTGATAATGACTCTTTCAGCCTGATAACCGCTCAATTCATCATGATAAACACGCCACAGAACATTCTCCACCCTATCCCAGCCAAAGCCAAAATTACGGGTGCCCAGAGGGTCCAAAACCTTTTTCCACGAATCCTCGCCCCGATGAAGCGGGTTTGATGGCTCACCTGCCCAATAGTGTGTGATCGAATTACCAATGAATACTGTACGCGGAGGGTTATCATGGTTCATTTTCAGCAGCAGCTGATGGCGGCCTTCCCAATCATACATTCCGGGTTCACGATATTGAGTGCAGGGAATGGAAGTTGATGAAATTCCCACCGGCTGTTTCAGAATCAATCTTAAAGCTTTTTCATAGGCAGTGGCGTACTGCTGCATACCCAGATCTGAGGCGTGGGTTCCATCAACCATGGCGTCTAGGGAAAGTCCGAGTTCTTCATAAGTCAATAAATAGATTTCCTGCAGACCTTCCGATTTAAGTCTGGCAAATGCCTCATGCTGGGCCTGATTAGCATAAATATAATCCGCCTTCCTGACGGGGTTTATCGAACCGTCGGAATACCCGTCGTGATCAGTAATAAGGACCGGGACATGCGGTCTGGTTTTTCTAAGCTGGCGTACAGTTTCGAGAAGGCGCCGGATTATTTCCTCCTTCGGCCAGTTCTTTTGCGGAACCAGGTTGGGAAGGCAGTCGAGCACATAAACTTTCGCATCGATTTCACAAAGCAGGTCTGTCATTTCCTTCTCCAGCCGGCCATTTCCGGAATAAGCCAGATTGATCACGGGCCTGTCGAGATTACGGCTGAGGATATTGGTCCAGGCCATGCCCGGCCTCGAAGCGCAGGCACCCTGAGCAATTGATGTCCCATAAACAACTATTGGTTTTTCGAGCCGTAAAGGCAGAACAGAGAATTGCGCACTGTCAGAAACTCCGATTTCCATCCATTTAACTGAATTATAGAGAGGCAGAAATAACCTGTATTCCCGGCCCTGGTTGTGATATGCATCTTTGGGATCCACCGTAAACTGATAAGATACCGTATCACCGAAGGAGTATCTTCCGGCGGCCCAGAGCCAGGCACCATCACTGTTTTTCGCATACAGGTCGACTCCGCTGACGCCGGTTGAAGGCATATGCGGCATATTCAGGTTGCCGCTGACAGTATATCGTACAGATATCTTTGCGGCATTGCTTCGAAAGCGGATGTTCAGACCGGCTGAGTTTCTGGAAAGGTTCCAGACATCAGGCCGAACCGTTTTTTCCGCACGTGCCGGGAGCCGGTCATAAAAGGCTTTCGCTTCGCCGGGCCACGCCTGACCCTCAATCACGGGAGTTGGGGAAGAAGCTGGGTTCCACCATTTGATCTTTTGGGGAGAGGCGGTAAGGCCCATTAGGAGGGCAGAAAATAGAACGAGATTTTTTTTGAATAGCATGGCTGAAAATGAAGTTATAGATTCGAAGACCAATGATGAGATTCGAAGACCAATTTTGAAT
>CAILAQ010000951.1 GCA_903832165.1 uncultured Bacteroidota bacterium
AATAATTATTGGATTGAGAGAAATTTTGCCGGACATTTAAAAGCCATAATCCGGTGAACGTCGTGTCAATTTAAAGTGGTATCTTTAAATACTGTATGCATCGCTGCATAAAGACCACTGATTATGAAAACCTTAGTACTATTTTGGGCACTTCTCCCGATAATGATGACCACCCCGGTCAGTGCAAAAGAGCTTCAGACGTTAACCGGCAATGCCACCTTCTACAGCCAGGTGCGGGGACCCTATCTCGAAACCTATCTGAAAGTCTTCGGTCCGTCGGTAAACTATGTAAAAACAACACAAGGCACTTGTCAGGCTTCTCTTAAAGTCACGCTTTTAATTAAAAACGGGGAAAAAATAGTTGACTTCAGAAAGTATAACCTTTTCAGTGGCGAACTGGCCGATACTTTACAAGGCCTTCCTGATTTCATTGATCAGCAAAGAATTCCCCTCCCGTACGGAGTTTATCAGCTTGAGCTTTCAGTAGCGGATAACAACAGCAAGGAGAGCCCGGTAGTGAAAATCTGCACTGTGGACATGGCGTTCGACAATGCAAATCTGAAATTCAGTGATGCTGAATTTGTCGAATCTTTCAGTACTACCGAACAGGATAACATTTTGTCGAAAAGCGGATTTGATCTGGTTCCCTATGTCAGTGATTACTTCCCGCCCTCAGTGGAAGTAATGAACTTTTATACGGAGTTGTATAATCTGGATAAAAAGATCGGGGGCAATCAGGTTTTTTTATTCAAATACTATATAGAATCATCAAAAGACCAAGTTGTTATGGATGATTTTATCAAGATTAAGCGGCAAAAGTCGGCTTCAGTCAATATTCTTCTGGTAACGATACCCATTGCCGACCTGCCAAACGGTAACTTTAATCTGGTGGTTGAATGCATCGACCGGAATAATCAGTTGCTGGCAAAGCATAAAACAGGTTTTCAGCGAAGTAATCCAGGTCTTGAGCTGGACGAAACAGATATTAAGGCGATCGATATTACTTCAACATTTGCAGAACAGATTTCATCGCTTGATTCCCTGAGGTTTTATCTGGAAAGCCTGAATCCGGTTGCTACCAGCAAGGAAAATCTTTATGTGGACAGAATAGTAAAAACCACTGAAATCGGGCAGATGCAGAAATTCCTTTACGGTTTCTGGAAATCGCGGAATGATCAATATCCGGAAGCGGAGTGGAACCATTATAAATCACAGGTGATGGCGATTGAAGAAAGCTATAAAACCAAGGTTAAACATGGATATGAAACCGATATGGGATACACCTGGCTCAAATATGGTACGCCGGATCAGGTTGAAGAAAGTAAACATGAGCCCAATGCTGTCCCGTATATTATCTGGCATTATTTTCATATTGAGAATCAGAGCAATGTGCGTTTCGTTTTCACCAATCCGAATTTAGTGGGTACTGAATACGGTCTGACCTATTCTGATGCGCGCGACAATCGTTACAATAGTGGCCGGGATATTTACAACCGTACCTCCAGTTTTGGCTCGTCGGGCGGATATGGATCAAGATTTTCGTCGAACTTCAAAAAATAGAAAAGTCGATATTATCCGGTGTGACAAAAAGATTCCGGTTATTTGCTGAAATATTTCCGGATGATTGCTATCAGTTCCGGCTTGAGAACAGGTTTTGCCAGATAATCGTTGCATCCGGCTTCTATTGCTTTCTCTCTGTCGCCCGACAGTCCAAATGCCGTTTGCGCAATGATGATGATTTTCTTGTTGAATTCCCGGATTTGTTTAGTTGCCTCATATCCATTCAGATCGGGCATTCTGATATCCATGAATATCAGGTCGATATCCGGATTGTTCCTGCAGGCGGCGATGGCTTCTCTTCCGGTTCTGGCAATCACAACTTCTCTGACGAACTTTTTTAAAGACATGGTCATCAGGCTTTCCGATGCCTCATCGTCTTCGGCAATCAGGATTTTCAATCTTTCAAGATGATGCTCTTCGTTTTCAGCCGGATTCACTACTCTAGCAGCTGAATTGTTGTGATGTGCCGTATTATGTGGAAGATTAAAGTAAAATACAGAGCCCTTGTCGGGTTCGCTTTCCACCCATAATTTTCCTCCGAGCATTTCCACATAAGCCTTTGCAATACTTAGCCCCAGACCGGCGCCTTGTCTGGCTTGCACATCAGCTATATCCGCTTGTATGAATCGTTCAAATATAGCTTCCTGCCTGTCTGATTGAATACCGATTCCGGAATCTTCTACGAAAAATTCAATGGTTCCGGGCCTTGTAAAATACCCGAATTCTATAGAGCCCTGGGATGTATATTTAATGGCATTCTTTAAAAGGTTTGAAAGAATTGCATAAAATTTATCGCCGTCAGTCCTGACGATCAATTCAGTAGCAGGTTGAATTTGAACAATAGAAATTCTTAACCCTTTTGCTTTCGCTTCCGGTTCCATGAGCTGAAGAAGGTAATCCATCTGATCGTTAATGTTCACTTCCCAGGTTCTGGTTTCCATCATACCGGATTCTATCTTCGAGATATCTATGATTTCGTTAATGATATTCAGCATCCGGCTACCGCTCCGTTGAATGATACGGATAAATTCTTGCTGCTCTTCAGCATTAATGTTTGGCTCGCTGAGCAGGTTCGAAAAGCCAAGAATGCCATTCATCGGTGTTCTGATTTCGTGGCTCATATTGGCCAGAAAAGATGATTTCAGACGATCGCTTTCTTCTGCTTTTTCCTTGGCCCTGTATAAATCCTGAAGTGTATTTTTCAGTACCTCCTCGGCCTGACGTCTCTCCAGCTCGCCTGCAGCGCGCGATGACACCATGCTCAGCATTGTTTGTGCCCTTCCTCCTTCAGGAAGAGGATGATGTCCGATGATGGCAATCAAGCCGATGGCCTTCCCTTTTGAGTCGAGGAGGGTAGTGCCCACATAACTTTCCGCCATGAGGTCCTGAAGGGCCGCGTCATTCGGGAACAGGTGGCGTACCCCGCGGCGGAAGAGACATACGCTCTTGTCGACGACTTCGCCACAGGGCGTATCCCTGAGGGTATATTGCACATTGCTCTCAAAATGGCCCTCATTATATATCGCAACTGTCTTTGCTGTCAGCCCGTCACCCTCAAGGCGGTCAATGCAAACATATTCCATGTTCAGGGTCACGGCCAGGTATCGTGCCAGTGACTCGAAAAAGTCCTCTCCGGTACCCGGCAATCCACAACCGAGTAGGAAGGTCTGCGTATCTTCAATGATTTTGCGCTCTGTTATGTCAAAACAGTGTCCGATGAATCCGATAAAAGCGCCCTTACTGTTGAAATTTGGTGTGCCGAGATCCAATATCCACCTGTATTCACCGCTTGCATGACGCAAGCGGTATTCCATTTCGAATGGTTCCTGTTTGTCGAATGAAATCACATATGTTTCAAGGCAATTGTTAAAATCTTCAGGATGAACTCCTTCGGTCCAACCATTGCCCATCTCCTGCTCAATGGTGCGGCCTGTGAATTCCAACCAGGTGTCATTGAAATAATTACATAATTTGTCAGTACCGGATGTCCAGATAAGGGCTGAACCCGAATTGGCCAGATTCCGGAATTGCAATTCGCTTTCTCTTAGTTGCTCTTCCGCACGCTTGCGCTCGGTAATAT
>CAILAQ010000952.1 GCA_903832165.1 uncultured Bacteroidota bacterium
AAAAAATCAAGATTTGTTTTTTCTTATCGCTACTGACCATAGCTAATATGGCCTATTCCCAAACTAAAATTTACTTAACGGGAACAGTTAAAAAAATTCTTAGAACGGAAGTCGCTAAAATTGAACCAGGTACAAAGATTGAACTAGTTAATTTTTACAACGATGGAGAATTGACTTTTATTGATTGCAAGGCAAACAACCTTTCTTTTCACATATCAATTGATGATTTTAGTAAAATTATTCTGGATAATCCAAAAGATCAAGAAGCTCTCTGGACCCAAATTCAACTCGGATCAGTATCATACAAGGGATTTCTATCTAGACCAATAAGATACGATCTTCGCAAAGAACAAGAAGATGAGGCTATGCAATTCATCAGAAAAATTGATAATTATTCCGGATTTTTTGAAGACCAGTATATCGATGATTATCTACAGTCGCTTTTGTATAAAATTCATTCTATCACATTGAATGACAAAAGGCCCGGTAATTTATTCGTAAAGGTTCTTAATTTTATAATAGCACCTAATTTATGTTAGCACAGATTAAGCTTAAATTTACATCCATGGTAAAGCAAAAGCGAAAGAGTGCGAAAGCAAAAGCTCAACTGGTGTTGGAGCTTTTAAGAGGCAAACCGATCGAAGAGGTTAGCCGGGAGAACCAGGTCACGATAGCTGACCTGAGCGAGTGGCGGACAACCTTTCTCAAGGCGGGAGAGGATGGTTTCAAGAAGCATCCGGACGATAGCCGGATTGCTGAGTACGAAAGGGCTTTGGGCCGGGCACAGATTGATCTGGAGCTGTATAAAAAAAAAGAGCAGTTCCTGAATGCACTAAAAGGGAGTTCATCGAAACGGTGAAAACCCAAAAGAGCGAAACGATGAACAAAATCTTTCCCATGAACCGGATACTGGCAGTTGCAGACCTCTCGTCTGCAGCTTATTACCGTAAGAAGCCTACCGGAAAGGAGAAAGCCCGTCGTGGTCCAAAACCAAAGATCAGTGACGAAGACCTGCTGGTTGAGATCAGGGCGGAAATCCTGACGAGCACTTTCATGGACGAGGGGTATAAAAAGATCTGGAAAAGGCTGCGGAAAAGAGGGATCAAAGCCGCTGCAGAGCGTGTCAACCAGCTCATGCGGGATAACCACCTGCTCTCGACCATCCGGCCAAAACCGGAAAGGAAGGTGAATGAACATACCGGCACGATCAAAACGGAAGTGCCCAACAGGATGTGGGGAACCGACGGGAAAAAGTTCTATACCCTGCAAGAGGGCTGGTGCTGGTTTTTCGGCGTTATCGACCACTTTAACGATGAATTGATGGCTTGGCATGCCTGTAAGAAAGGCGACCGTTATGCCGCCATGGAGCCCATGAGAACGGCAGTAAAGAAAGTCTTTGGTTCCCTGGACAGAGATATTTGCGTCGATATCGGACTCTTCCTTAGGACGGATCATGGTAGCCAATATGACTCGAACGACTTCCAGAAGGAGATCAAGTTCCTGGGTCTGGTTTACTCCCCGGCTTTTGTCAGAAGCCCTGAATGCAACGGAATCATTGAACGTTTTCACCGGACTCTCAACGAACAGGTATTTGATAATCAAGTGTTCGAGTCGTTGGCACAGGCTAAAGAAGCTATTGGGCAGTTCATTGAAAACTATAATCAGGAGTGGCTGCTCCATCGCCTGGGTCTGACCTCGCCTCTGGAATACCGGAAAGAATTTGAAAGGAGGAAAAATGATGCGGCTTGATCCAATCAACAGGTCTTCACATCAAACGATCTTAAGCGCCTCTTCAAGGTATGACTCAGGTTCTGTCAAGGGTGCCTGTGTAATGGCCTTGTGTGAAGGAAGAGGCATTTACTTGCCCTTGACGGGTTCTGATCATACCTTATCTTGGCGATTAAGAGCTTTGATGGGGCACGAAATTATTGTTAATAACTTTCTTAATTGGTACTAACATATATAGAGCTAAAACAATTCAGACTATTCTTATAAAATAGCCCTGTATAATTTGCTCCTCTCTCGGTCAACCGGTGAGTTACTGCCAACTGGAAAATCGGTATTGATGCATTATCAG
>CAILAQ010000953.1 GCA_903832165.1 uncultured Bacteroidota bacterium
AAGATGAGGGTATTGCACTTAAGGTATCCGATGATCCGAAGAGCGAAATCACTGCAGGATGTGTTCTGGAGCGGCCGAAAGTTATTTTTAACAGCAAGACCGGGAAATATGTCATGTGGTTTCACCTGGAACTCAAGGGGCAGGGATACTATGCCGCAAGAAGCGGTGTGGCAGTGGCAGATAAACCAGCCGGTCCTTACATATATATTGAAAGTATACGGCCAAACGGTGAAATGGCCCGCGATATGAACCTTTTTGTTGATGATGACGGCAAGGCCTATCATTTCTATTCATCTGAAGATAATGCGACTATGATTATCTCACAATTAAGTGATGATTTCCTGAAGCCATCCGGAAAGTTTATCAAAATATTAAAGGACCGTTCTCGTGAAGCTCCTGCACCGTTTAAGTATAAGGGCAAGTATTACCTGATTACTTCTGCATGCACCGGTTGGGCATCCAATGCGGCAACCGTTGCAGTTGCTGAATCTATCTGGGGACCTTGGGTGGAGATGAATAATCCATGTGAAGGTGCTATTTCCGAGACCAAGACCACATTTGACTCGCAAAGCACTTATGTTCAGCCTGTCATGGGTCGTCCGGGTGCCTTTGTTTTCATGGCGGATCGATGGAATCCTGAAAATGCCATCGACGGGCGATATATCTGGCTGCCGATCCTATGGAAAGATGGAATGCCGGTATTAAAATGGATGAAAGATTGGAATCTGAAAATATTCAGGTTCGACTAACCAGATTCCTTCAGGATCGTAAAGTTTCCGTGAAATTGGTTTTATAAGTCTCCGAAACCGGCAGACGGACGGGCACTGTAGCTGATAGTTCGACTATCATGCCGGCCTTGGTTTTCTTTACCAGCCTTATACGGTTAAGGTTAACCATATACGAACGATGACACCGTACCACGGGGAATCCCGTAAGCTGTTCTTCCATGCGCTTCATGCTGTTGCGCAGAAGAAGGCGGCCATGCTGCGTATGATCGAGGTAGTGGATGGTTACATAATTTTCACTTGCTTCAATATACAGCAGATCATTTAGCTGAATGCTAAGTTTGGTGTCTCCGTTCTCATCATCGAAATGGATGAATCTTGACTCCGGAACCGTATGCTTTTCTATCAGCAAACTATCCAATTTCTGCTTCTTATCGTACCAGGCAAAATACAGCAGGCTGATAAGGTAAGGGATCAGCAGGATAAGAGTGGCATTGAGAATAGCCGTGTAATAAACTTCAAACCAGAACCGGGTATCCTTCAGGAATACTTTCTGGATCATCATGTAAAATCCGGTCATTGCCAGCACCTCGATGCCGATCATGATGGCATATCCGGCAATGGTAATTGTCCTGACTTTACGAATCTGGCTCATGATAACCCGGCTGATAATTACTACCAGCATGCCCAGAACAACAACAATACCGACTCCGAAAGCAAATTTTCCCGTATTAATATCAAACCAGCTTCTTGAATTGAATGGCCGGTAAATCAGAATAAAGGCATAAGCAAAAATGGTGGTAAAAATGATCTGAATCAACGTGTTACGCCGATTTACAAAAAAATCAGGTATGCGGTGCCTCAAATCCATATCGCAATATTAAGCAAAGTTGGGCAATCTGCCTGAATGATAAAGCAATGTCGCAAAATTCCGGCAGGTCGGTTTCGTCCCAGTATTTCAGTTTTTATCCCAAAAAGTATGAATTAATCACTCAGATCAGCGGTTAGCCACACCCTTGTTGAATTGATTTTATAAGCGTTGTATTTTTGCATTTTGAAACCTTCAGATATGGATTATTTTGACAATCAGATGCTATTGAAATCGTGTTATGATTTCCATAACCCTGATATTGCTATTCCTGATTCAGGAACCCGCATTAAGAATTGCAACTTTCAGTCTGTAATCCGGCCGGATAGCCGGAACGATGCCCGGAAAACAGTTACCGTTGCCGGTCACCCCGACCTGCTGGCCCGGTCATTCGAAGGAAACTACAATTTCACTTATCCGGTATTCATGCCGCCAGGGACTCAGAAAGCCGGAGGGGCCATTATAATGCTTCACGGACTGAATGAACGGAACTGGTTCAAATATTTATACTGGGCACAGCATCTATGCGAAAATACCGGGAAAGTGGTAATTCTTTTTCCGATGGCTTTCCATGTTAACCGATCGCCCGGCTATTGGAGCGATCCCCGTGCCATGCAGGATATATATCAGCAGCGTATAATCCAGATACCCGAAAATAAGGTGGCAACACCGGTAAACGCTGCACTGAGCTCTCGCCTGGATTCTCATCCTGAATGGTTTTGTACTTCAGGTTTGCAAAGCTGTTATGATCTGATATCCCTTACCCGGATGATTAGATCGGGTAACCATCCCTTGCTCAGCGAGGGAGCATCGGTTGATTTTTTTGCTTATTCGGTTGGGGCCTTTCTCCTGGAAGTTCTGTTAATCGCCAATCCGGATGAATTGTTTGCTGAATCAAGGAATTTTCTGTTTCTGGGAGGGAGCTCCTTTGAGCAGATGCAGGGAATATCTCGATATATTATGGATACCAAAGCCTTCGCCAGACTGGAAGAGGCATTTATTCGTCAGGATCCAACGGTTATCCGAAGGAAAATAAATATAGAACATCTGAATACTTTCAATGTATTGTGGTCTGCCTTTATGGCGATGTTAAGGCTCGATAAGCACGAGCATATGCGGGAACGATCCTTTTACCGGCTGAGAAATCAGATTTCGGCGGTAGGTCTGGCACTTGATCAGGTGATCCCGGCTAAATCCATTTCACGTACCCTCTGCGGATCAGAGAACCGTAATAAGATTCCAATGAAAATCATGGATTTCCCATATCCATATTCACATGAAAATCCTTTTCCAATG
The DNA here is from genome assembly GCA_903832165.1 of uncultured Bacteroidota bacterium. Taxonomy (GTDB): domain Bacteria; phylum Bacteroidota; class Bacteroidia; order Bacteroidales; family UBA12481; genus UBA12481. The sequence goes on from CAILAQ010000953.1 coordinate 2,890, forward strand.
GGGAATCAGAATCTTCGCCCCCAGGTAAACGAGGCTTTTCATCAGGTATTCAGCGGGGCTGTGAAGTTTTTGGGCTAATTCCCTACCTGATAACGAACTAATTCAGAAACATTTTCATAGTCGCAATCCACGCATCTGGCGCTGAATTTCACCATCCCGACATCCTTGGCGTAATAGCATTTATAGGTCACTATCCATATCGTGTCCTCCAACATGCTGTGCGCTTCAAAAAGCATAAATGATTTATAATCGCCTGCAGGCACCCGGAGAAGTGAATAAACAAGAACGGTTTTTATGGTTCCGGGAAAATCAAAACTTATAAGCGGGTAAAGTTTCTTTGAAGGAAATAATTGGGGACATTCATAAAATACATATCCTGAGGCACTTCTTATCTGGCCATTGTCTGAGGTTATGTATTTATCCATGGGATGAACCGTAAAGTCTCCTTCCAGATGGTAAAATTTGAAGCCCAACA
>CAILAQ010000954.1 GCA_903832165.1 uncultured Bacteroidota bacterium
AGATTGAAGAATTCAATGTCTCTCGCTACCTCTCGGTCCCCTTCTCTTTGAACTGTTGCAATTTTTGCAACAGTTGCCTCCCTTTCTAATTCGTTTTCTCTGAATATATTTCGTATATGCCTTGAAATAACCGATTTATCATGTTGGTAGAGTTCAGCCATCTGCATAAGGTTGAGCCACACGGTATCCTGATCCAGCTTTATTTTGATCTCTGTTGAACCGTCTTCAATCTGATATATTTCAATGCCCGGATTCTCCATGAGTTTTTTTTAAAGATAAAGCAAAATAGGTTCTTCGCCATTAATTGTGGGTCAAAAAAAATGAGTTTACTTTTAAGTGCATGGTAAGTTCAATTTCTATTGGAGACTACTTTGAAATGGCGAAAATCCAGAGGCAGCTTCATAGTATCAAACACTTTGCCTGACAAAGGATCAAAAGGCTTCTCACTGTATAATTTTGTACCCTGGTTGAAATGGAGGTTGCGGATTGGAAGAAGAGAAAAATAATCTGAAAGTAACTGGTATTTTGTACCTTTGGTATGGAAAAATCAAGAAAATGGATCAAAACCTGATACAAAACAGAATACGGAAAACCATCCATGAAAAGGATCCGAAAGCTGTGGCATACCTTTTTGGATCACGTGCCAGGGGTGATTTTAGATCAGATTCCGATTGGGATATTCTGATTTTAGTTGATGCGGCTCGGGTTACTAACGAAATTGAAGATAAATTCAGGGATGAACTTTATGATATTGAGCTGGAATCGGGCCAAATCATTTCAACTTTTATATACCCGAAGGACTATTGGCAAAAAGCTTTGATCTTTTCCCCCTTATACAAGAACGTGAATAAAGAGGGGATACTGTTATGACGATCGATAATCTGGATGAATATATAAAGTATAGGTTCCATCGGTCAGAGGAATGTCTCGAAGAAGCATTGATCCTTGCTGAGAAAGAAAGGTGGAACGCTGTGGTTAACAGGCTGTATTATTCTTGTTTTTATGCTGTGATAGCGCTCTTATTAAAGAATAATATTGAGACACAATCACATGATGGGGCAAGAACTCAATTCGGACTGCATTTTGTTAAGACCGGGAAAATTGATAAATCCTTTGGTAAGCTCTTCACCAAGTTATTTGATTATCGCCAAAAAGGGGACTATGGTGATTTGTTTGATTACGATGAAAAAATAGCCAGACCACTCATTGAACAAGTAAGAGCCTTTGTCGATGAGATCAGAGGATTTATTCATTGATTGACAACCCTTTGGAATCCACCGTTGCGTTCCCTTCCCTAACTTTTAGCCTTCACATTAAACAGCCACCCATTTAGGCTGTTGAGAATGGCAATGACCCCAAATAAGGTCAACCCTATTTTTGGGAATAAAGGACCAGCCGGGGACAGCAGCAAGGTCATGCCCACCACAGCAACAATGACAATTTCAAGAACTGACATAATCCTTTTTTACGAATATAGGCAAAATAACAATGAATACAGTGCCTTCCCCTTCCCTGGTTTCTACCTTAAGATCGCCATTATGTCCAAGGGTAATGGTATCGTAGGCCATCGACAGACCAAGCCCGGTGCCTTCACCGGCTGGCTTGGTGGTAAAAAACGGCTGAAAAATTTTATCGAGCACATTTTGTGGGATGCCGTTGCCATTGTCTCCGACCCGGATCTCCGCAAAATCACCTGATTTTTTAGTGCTGACAGTAACCGTTGGTTCGTATCCGGCAATGCCATCCTGGCTCTTTTCATTAACCGCATAAAATGCATTGGTGAGCAAGTTTAGGATGACGCGTCCCATATCCTGGGGAATGATATCGATTTTTCCGATACCGGGATCGAAATCGGTTTTCATGTTGGCATTGAAAGATTTGTCTTTTGCCTGCAAGCCGTGATAGGCGAGCCGAAGAAATTCATCTGCCAGGGCATTGATATTGGCCGGTTCCTTCACCCCGCTGCTCGTCCGGCTGTGCTGCAGCATACCCTTGACAATGGCATCGGCCCGTTTGCCGTGTTGGCTGATCTTCTGTTCGTTGATCGATATATCATCGGCTAAGGCCCGTGCATCCTCCAGGTTGCCGTCTTTCAGTTCGGATTTCATTTCTTCGATCAGTTCCGAATTGACTTCGGAAAAATTATTGATGAAATTCAGCGGATTCTGGATTTCATGGGCTATGCCGGCGGTCAATTGCCCCAGGGAGGCCATTTTCTCAGCATGCAGCAACTGGGCCTGTGTTGTTTTCAAGATATGATAAGCCTTTTCAATTTCTTTGGCATCCGCCAGTTCCTTTTCTTTGGCCCGCGCCCTTTCTCTGTCGGTCACCCTTTTCCGCTGCACCCTGTCGAGCAGGTAGATGAACACAATGGCAGCCAAACTGTACAATAGATAGGCCCACCAGGTACGCCACCATGGCGGACTGATATGTAATTTTACAGTAGCGCCTTCTTCATTCCAGACGCCGTTGCTGCTGGCCGCCCTCACCCGGAAAGTATATTCCCCCGGCGGAAGGTTATAGTAAACGGCTGTCCGCTGGTTCCCGACACTTCGCCAGTCGGTGTCATAATTTTCCAGCTTATAGGAATAGATGTTTTTTGCCGGGTTGGCATAATGAATCGCCAGATAATCTAAAATGAGGTTGTTCTGGTCATATCTTAATTCCAGATCTTTATCGAACGGGACTGATTTATCTGCAACTTTCAGATCGGTGATGAAGACTCTGGGCGGTTTTGCATTTTTGGCGATCTGATCCGGATTAAAAACGGTGATGCCGTTGCTTCCGCTGAAAACAAACAGGCCCTCTTTAGTTTTCATAGTTCCGCCA
>CAILAQ010000955.1 GCA_903832165.1 uncultured Bacteroidota bacterium
CCCTTATCCTGAAACTGTTGAAAGGTACCAACCAGACTCCGCTGTTACCGACCTGGGACCTGATGATGAAGAATATCTATTCCATCGGAGCCAGCCGCCTGAATAAGGAAGAATTTGTTTTTGAAGTGCTGTATCAGAACGACAAGACAGGTAATGCCATCAACTTCATTCCTGAGGGAGCAATCAATGGCAAGATTTTGTTGAGCGTTTTAAACCTCGATAACCTTAATTCACAGTTGGATCCTCAACCCGACGGGATCTTTGACTTTGTAGATCAGGTAACAGTCAATGCTACAAAGGGACGAATTATCTTTCCCGTGCTGGAACCATTCGGTTCTTATCTGAGAACAAAAATCATGGGGGGCGATCCCAACAATAAAACCATGGCTGATCAATATGTTTTCGAGGAACTTTACAGGCAAACCCAGACCGTAGCCAAGCAGACTGCAGAGAAAAATAAATTTCTCATGCGTGGGTCCTATAAATCCTCCTCCTCTTCTGAGATTCGGCTGAATGCCATGAATATCCCGCAGGGAAGCGTTCTTGTCACTGCGGGGGGAATGAAGCTTACTGAAAACTCGGATTTTACGGTTGACTATACCATGGGAACCGTGAAAATCATTAACCAGGGACTGCTGGAATCCGGAACTCCTATCAAAATTTCACTTGAGGACCAGTCGAACTTTGCCTTACAGTCGAAATCGATGGTGGGTACTCACCTGGAATATAAATTTAACAAGGATATCGCTGTTGGGGGTACCATTCTGCACCTTAGCGAGCGACCGCTGACCAATAAAGTAGATATGCTCAACATTCCCATTTCGAATACGATCTGGGGATTGAATGCAAATTATCGCAAGGAAGCTCCGTGGCTGACCCGCCTGATCGATAAGCTTCCGCTCATTCAGACCAAGGAGAAATCGGTCATTACTTTCAATGGTGAGTTTGCCGATCTGATTCCGGGACACTCAAGGGTGATCAATTCTGCCGGCTCAAAAGGCGGAGAAGTGCTGGTGGACGACTTTGAAGGAAGCGAAACCAGTTATCCATATAACCAGCGGCAGAACTGGGTTCTTGCAAGTACTCCTACCGGGCAGCCCGACCTGTTTCCTGAAGCTGCTTTAAGCAATAATCTTGCTTACGGGTATAACCGTGCCAAACTGGCCTGGTATCATATCGATCCTTTGTTTCTTCGAAATAACTCTTCGACTCCGAGCCATATCGCGAATAATACGGAACAGCAATACAGTCATTTTACCCGCGAAATCCAGGAACAGGAGATATTTCCTTATAAGGAGAGTCCGCAAAATATTCCTGTCTCCTTGCAGGTGCTGAACCTGGCATTCTATCCGAATGAAAGGGGCCCCTACAATTACGATACAAAAGGTTCGGCATACTCCGCCGGTTTGGATAATCAGGGTTTTCTCCGTGCACCGCAAAACAGGTGGGGCGGAATTATGGCCAAGCTTACGACGAATGATTTTGAGGAGGCAAACGTTGAGTATCTTGAGTTCTGGCTGATGGATCCCTATGTAGAGGATGTGAAGCGGCAGGTAACACGTGACGACCTTGATCCATCCCTCTTCTTTAACCTTGGAAATATCTCAGAAGATATTCTGAAAGACGGGCGTAAGTTTTTCGAAAACGGGCTCAGTGGTGGCAGTACACTAAACTATGTTGATTCTACTTCATGGGGTCGGGTGCCGGTAACGCAATCTTTCGTAAATGCTTTTGATAACGATGCTGCTTCCCGGGTTCTTCAGGATGTTGGCTTCGATGGTCTGGGCGATAATGATGAGCAGTCATTCTTCGCAAAATATCTTGATTCACTTCAGCAGGTGGTAGATCCGGCCTCTGAGAAATATCAGGAATTTCTGGCTGACCCATCTGGCGATGATTACCACTATTTCAGGGGTAGTGATTATGATGAAATACAGCTGGGTATTCTCGACCGTTACAAGAAGTTTAATGGTTTGGAAGGCAACTCCCTGGCTGCTGAACAATCTAAGGAGGCATATCCTACACAATCCACGTCGCTTCCAGATGTTGAGGATATTAACCTGGATAATACGCTGAACGAATCGGAAGCTTATTTCCAGTATAAGATCAGCATGCGCAAGGCGGATTTTGTAATCGGGAAGAATTTTATCACCGATGCCATGGTCGGGAAGAATAAGCAGGGCGATCCTGTTACGTGGTATCAGTTTAAGGTCCCGATTTATGAGCCGCAGAAAGTGGTCGGAAGCATTCAGGATTTTAAATCGATCCGGTTCATGAGAATGTTCGTTAAAGGATTCGGCGAGCCGGTGATCATGCGTTTTGCCACCCTCGAACTGGTAAGGGGAGAGTGGAGGAAATATAATCTGAGTCTGCTTGAAGGAGGTGAACACCTGAGCACTCCCGAGTATACGCGCGGGAAATTTGAAATTTCGGCAGTCAGTATCGAGGAAAATGGTAACCGTTATCCGGTGAATTATGTGCTGCCTCCGGGAATTGTTCGTACTACTGATCCATCGAATCCGCAGATGATTCAGAAGAATGAGAAAGCAATCGAGCTTACCGTTACCAATCTTGAAGATGGCGACGCCAGGGCTGCGTATACCACTCAGCGACTCGACATGAGGCAGTACAAGCGTTTGCGCATGTTCGTTCATGCTGAAGCTATAGATCCGCAGCAACTGCATGATGGTGATCTGCGAGCTTTTATCAGGATGGGCTCTGATTATACACAGAACTATTATGAATACGAGATCCCTCTGAAACTTACTCCTCACCTGATTCCTCCCACGAAATATGATCAGGTCAGCCCCGCAGACCGGACCATTGTTTGGCCGGATGAGAACGGTTTTAATATTGAGCTCGCCGTATTCCAGCAACTAAAACAGGCACGCAATGATGCAATGAGGCTGGCAGGCACCGATGTCAGCCAGGAATCACATTATATTCAGATGGATGGCAACAACCGGATTATCCTCGTGGGCAACCCTAACCTGAGTAATGTCCGCACTATCATGATTGGTATCCGCAACCCTGCAAAAAGTGGGAATACCACGACTGATGACGGTTTGACGAAGACAGCCATCATATGGATGAATGAGCTCCGGCTGACCGATTTTGATGAAGCTGGCGGGTGGGCAGCAAACGGTCGCCTTTCGGCGAACCTGGCTGATCTGGGTAATCTGTCGTTGGCCGGGAATACCAGTGTTCCTGGTTTCGGAAGCATTGATAAAAAAGTTGATCAACGGAGCCGTGAGCAGATCATGCAATACGACGTTTCCTCAAGTATCCAGCTGGGAAAACTCTTTCCAAAAAATGCAGGGGTTCAGTTGCCTATGTACGTTGCGTATTCGGAAATCAGCCGAAATCCGCAGTATAATCCTATGGATCCTGATATTCCTTTGCAGGCGGCACTGGATAATGCAAAAGACAAGTCGCAGAGAGATAGTATATTATATATATCGCAGGATTACAACCGCCGGAAAAGCATAAACTTTAATAATGTCCGGATTGAACCCAGCGGATCCGGTGCCATGCGCAAGGACCCGAAAATCTGGAGCCTTTCCAACTGGTCACTGTCTTACGCTTTTACCGAAGCTTTTTCGCGCAATATAAAAACAGAGCACAACCTCAACAAAAGTTATAACGGAGGGATCAATTATGTATTCTCTTCAAATAACCTGAAGCCTTGGGAACCGTTCAAGAAGGTTGCCAAGCTGGATAAACCGATATTTAAGCTGGTGAAGGATATCAACCTCTATTACCAGCCTTCCATGATCAGCTTCCGTACCAATATGTCGCGGCGTTACAATGAAGTGCAGCTGCGCAACGTTGCCAGTCCGGATGTAAAGCTGGATCCTACGTATAATAAAAACTTTAACTGGAACAGGAACTTTGATGTCAAGTGGGATCTTACGCGTAATCTTAAGCTCGACTTTAACAATTCCAACATTGCCAGGATCGATGAGCCGGATGGGGCTATTGTCAAGGGCACTGCTGATTATCAGCAAAAGCGCGACAGTATAGTGAATAATATTCTGGCCTTCGGACGGCCTACGCAGTACCACCATACGATCAACGCTTCTTATATGATCCCGATCAATAAGATTCCTTTGCTCAACTGGTTAACTGCAAACGCCTCCTACAGGGTGGATTATGATTGGTCAGCCGGACCGATCACCGCCGATAGTATTGTGCTGGGTAATACCGTTCAGAACGATGGAAGTATGCAGCTGACCACATCGGCCTCGTTGCAAAGTCTTTATAATAAGATCGGATACCTGAAAAAGATAGACGATAAATATAAGCGCAAGCAGACTACCCAGGCTGCAAAGACCAAAACAACAAAATTTGAAGCGGACAAAATTACTCTTAAGGCTAAGGTGGCCAAGATTGTGGTCCATGATCTGCTGACCAAGGAGGTGAAGGTGAAATTCTATGACCAGAATAACAGGGTGATAGAGATCGAAACCGAGGTTCTGAACGACAGGAGAGTCAAAATAACCTGTGATAAGGATGTTCCCGGCGGACGCATTGAAGTGGAGGGAACCGTGGAGGTTAAGGACAGTCCGCTGATTTTTGTGACAGACAATTTCCTCCGGATATTGATGGGTGTTAAAAATTTGTCTTTGAACTATTCCGGTGACAATGGTACTTTTTTACCTGGATTTATGCCGGAACCAAAAGTTTTCGGTACCAAAAAAGTGAATGGTATAACCGCTCCGGGATTAGGGTTTATCTTTGGTTTGCAGGATC